>JALNVT010000078.1 GCA_023231265.1 Sphaerochaetaceae bacterium | reverse complement strand
TTTGAAACTGCTGCTGAGGTTGCAATGGCAAAGTCATTGGGCTCATCAGCCGTTGGAATGTCTACAGTACCTGATGCTATAGCTGCAAACTACCTTGGGATGAACATTCTGGGTATAAGCTGCTTAACAAACTACGGAACCGGCATATCAGAGGAAAAGCTGACAACTGACGATGTAATAAAAGCCAGTGAGAAAGCTAAGGATGGTTTTATTCTGTTACTGAAAGAGATAATGACAGGTTGGCCAATAATTGAGAATAATTAAGATAAAATGAGGAGAAATTTTATGAAAAAATTAGTTCTTGTAAGTTTAGCAGTGATGCTAAGTGCTTCTATGGTTTTTGCTTCAGGTAATACTGAACAGAAAGAAACAGAAACTGCTGCTACTGGATTGAACATCACAGTGGTAACAACACCTTCAGGTGTTGATGATGGTAGTTTCAACGAAAACGTCTATGATGGTGCTATGGCATTTGCAGAAAACCACCCAGGCTCTAAAGTAACTCCTTTAAGAGAACCAAGTGGTAATGTAGCAAAAGCTGTAAAACTAGCAGGCGACGTTGTAGCGGATTATGATGTTGAAGTATGCAGTGGTTTCCAGTTCAGTGGTATCACTGAAATTGCTGAAGAGAATCCTGATACACAGTTCATTCTTGTTGATACTTTCCCAACAGACAACGCTGTATTGGATAATATCTATGCAATGACATTCGCAGAACAGGAATCTGGTTTCTTCGCAGGTATAGCTGCAGCTCTTGAGAGTAAAACTGGTAAAGTTGCAGTTGTTAATGGTGTAGCTTATCCTTCAAACGTAAACTATCAGTATGGTTTTGAATGTGGTGTTAAATATGCTAACGCTAAATACAACAAATCAGTTGAATGTGTAGAATTACCTTCTCAAGCTGGTACAGATGTAACTGGTGCAAATGTTGGTGGTAACTACATTGGTTCTTTCGCTGATGAAGCAACTGGTAAGATCGTAGCTAACGAATTGATCAACAAAGGTGTCGATATCATGCTAGTAGCTGCTGGTGGTAGTGGTAATGGTTCTTTCACAGCTGCTAAAGAAAGCAACGGTAAATGTATGATCATCGGTTGTGATGTTGACCAATGGGAAGACGGTTTCAATGGTGATGAAAACATCATCCTAACAAGTGTTCTTAAAAACATGGCTATCAACGTAGAAAGAGCTTTAAACAGAATTAACGATGGTACTTTCCAAGGTGAAAATGTTGTTCTAACTGCAGCAACTGATTCTACAGGTTTTGTTTCTGATCCTGCTCACCAACAGATGAGTGATGATACTATAGCAAAACTAAACGAAGCTTATGAATTAGTAAAAGATGGTACAATCGTACCTGCTTCAAATTTTGGCGGATTCACTCCTGACGAATTCCAAGTAAACTAATTCAGTTAATTTTAACCAATACAACAATGGCCGGTAGAATCAATACCGGCCTATTATTTAGAGGGAACCATGGAAGATTATTTTGTACAACTGAAGCATATCACAAAAACCTTTCCAGGAATTGTAGCTAATGATGACGTATCAATAGATATAAAGAAAGGTGAGATATATGCTCTTCTTGGTGAGAATGGTGCCGGAAAGTCGACTCTCATGAGCATACTTTTTGGACTGTACGAACCAGATGGCGGCCAGATATTCATAAAGGGGAAAGAGGTTTCTATAACCAGCCCCCTTAAGGCCAATAAGTTAAATATAGGAATGGTGCACCAACACTTCAAGTTGGTAAGTGACCAAACAATAGCAGAGAATATCATTCTTGGTGCCGAACCAATGAAGAAAAAATGGGGTTTTATCAAATCAATCGATATTGATAGAGCCAACAAAGAAGTTGCAGAGCTCTCAAAGCGATACAACCTTGAAGTCAATCCAACTGACATAATTAAAGACATTCCCGTTTCAACAAGACAGAGAGTGGAAATATTGAAGATGCTGTACAGAAATGCAGAGCTCTTGATATTTGATGAACCAACGGCAGTTCTTGCTCCACAAGAAATTAACTCTCTTCTAGAGATCATAAAGAGCCTCAGAGATAATGGTAAGACCATCATTTTAATCACTCACAAACTGGATGAAATAAAACAGGTGGCTGATAGATGTGCAATCCTATGCAAGGGCAAGCTCATTGATATCCTTGATGTAAAGAAAGCCTCAACACAGCAGATGGCCAATCTGATGGTTGGTCGTGAGATTGAGTTGGAAGAAGTCAGAGAAGAGGTAAAGAAAGGAAAAGTTGTTCTTGAAGTAGAGAATCTATCTTACAAAGATAAAGATAAAGTCAGCAAAATAAGTGATGTCTCTTTCAAAATATATGAAGGAGAGGTTCTTTCAATTGCAGGTGTTTCAGGTAATGGACAGGTTGAGATAGCTGATGCTATCTGCAACATGATCAGAGCCACAAGTGGAACAATAAAACTCAATGGAAAATCAATTGACCACATGAATATAAGAGAGAGAGCTGAAGCTGGGATTGCATACATTCCAGAGGATCGACAGAATGTAGGTCTCATTTTGGACTTCCCTCTTTATGAAAATCTTATTTTAAAAGAATACTTCAGAGAACCATACTGTTCAAAACATGGCATCTTGAATTTCAACGAATTCAAAAAGCAATCAAACGAATTGATTGAGAACTTTGATATTCGCTCTGGTAAGGGATGTGAGACAACAGTAAGAAGCATGAGTGGTGGTAACCAACAGAAAGCAATTGTTGCAAGAGAGATTGCTCTGAACTCCTCACTCATAATCTTCGTTCAGCCAACTCGTGGTTTGGATGTAGGTGCTATTGATAACATTCACAATAAAATTAATGAACTCAGAAAACAAGGCAAGGCAATTCTTTTAATTTCCCTTGAACTTGATGAAATAATGGCTCTTTCAGATACTATTTTGGTTCTTTACAGCGGTAAGGTTCAGACAATAGAGGATGCAAAGAATTTATCTAAGAACCAAGTTGGTGAATACATGATGGGGGTTCATAATAATGCTTAAAAAGATGAACATATTTCAAAGAATATTCTATGCTTTCTGTGGTGAGGGCAAAGCAAGAAAACTAAGAACTTCTATATTCTGTATATTGGCAAGCATGGTATTTGGTGGAATCATTCTGCTTTTATTGGGAAAGAATCCTATTGTTGCTTACAAGAGTCTGCTGCAAGGTGCAGGTATATTACCAAAGATAAAGTATCCTGGTAGAAAAAACCAACTCACAGATATTTTGAATTTATTGGACTACACAACACCAATGGTATTTGCTTCCCTAGCTGTTGCAGTTGCCCTTAAATGTGGATTATTCAATATATGTGTATCAGGTACAATGATATTCACAGGTATCTTGGCTACAACACTTGTAGGTTATTCAAACCTAGATCCATTTGTAGCTCGTATTCTTGTAGTTATAATTGGTATCGTTGGTGGTGGTCTTCTTGGAGCCCTGATTGGTTGGTTGAAATATAGATTCAACATGAATGAAGTTATTGTTTCAATCATGCTCAACTATATAATCAACTACATAGCAAGCTTTGTGATCAACTCTCGTTATGCAGATCCAATATCAAGAGAATCTGTTGAGATTGGACAGAATGCAAGACTGACATTGATGAACTTTGAAGCCATGGGATTGAAGATGAACATATCACTTCTATTCCCTTTCGCTATCTTGGTTGTATTTCTCATCGATTTCTTGATGAAGAGAACAAAACTTGGATTTGAATTGAAGTCTGTTGGTACAAGCCCACTGGCTTCCAAATATGCTGGTATGAATGTAAAAAGAACAATGATCCTATCTATGGTAATAAGTGGAGCATTAGCAGGTCTTGCTGGTGTTGCATATTATCTTGGAACATATGGTTCAATTCAACCTAGAGTTCTACCTGCCCTTGGCTTTGATGCCATCGCTGTAGCTCTGCTTGGATTCATAACTCCAATTGGTTGTTTCTTTGCATCCATTTTGGTCATGATTTTCCAATGTGGTACATCATATCTTTCATCAAGACTTGGTGTGTTGAGAGAGATTGCATCACTTATAACAAGCATTCTGCTTCTATTCAGTGCATGTGCAGTATATTTCAATCAAAAAGCAGATTCATATCATAATAAATTTCTGATGGAGGATAAGAGTGATGAATAGTATAATTAATGATAGTATGGCATTTGCTCTTCCTTTATTTATCATCGCAATTGGTGGTATATACTGTGAGGGCTCAGGTGTAATTAACTTGGCTTTGGAAGGACTTCTTGGTGTGGGTGCATTTTTTGGTGGTCTCTCATTTGCAATGATCTCAACACAGTTGGGTACAACTACCAATTCAATGATATACCTATCTTTGATTTTCTCAATGATAGGTGGTGGTCTGTTTGCAATACTTTATGCACTGCTTGCAATAAGGTTCAAAGCAAATCAGGTAATCAGTGGTGTTGTTATAAATATGCTCTCTGTTTCTTTGACAGCATTCCTTGCAAACCAGCTCAACTACTCTTTATTTGGACAAGCTTCAAATAAATTTATGTTGGCAGTTTTCCCAAGAGTTACAGTTCCATTCTTGAATAAAGTTCCAGTTATTGGAGCATTTTTCAATGAGACTTATGTATTTGAGTACATCATAATAGCCATTGCTCTTATAATGTGGTTTGTTCTGTACAAAACTCCCTATGGTATGAGTGTGAGAGCATGTGGTGATAATCCGCAGGCAGTTGCTACTGCAGGTAGAGACGTAAACAAAATCAGATTCTCTGCTGTAATCATAAGTGGAATCATGGCAGGAATTGGTGGTATGTGCTTTGCATATTCAATCTCAACCAACTTCTCTCCAAGCATATATGTAGGTTATGGTTATCTTGCTATTGCTGCATATATATTTGGTAATTATAAAATTGGACAGACATTGCTTGCATGTTTGATATTTGGTTTTGCTAGAACATTTGGTTATCTAATAGTTCAAGCTCTCGCTCTTCCAAGTACATACAGTGATTTGGCGTTGACCTTCCCTTATATAGTGACTTTGGTACTTCTTATATTCTTCTCAAAGAACTTCACAGCTCCAAAAGGACTTGGTGAGGTATACGAAAAGAGCAAGAGATAAATCTTAAGTTCTAATTTAAAAATAAGAAGAGCCCAGAAGTAAAAACTAATTTTATTTCTGGGCTCTTCATCAGTATGAAAAGAATAATTTATAGATTCCAATCTGGATTGGCTCTTTTTATAACAGAAACCAAATGAGATATGTTCCTCTTTAAATCTGAACGAGTGATAGATCCATCTTCAAGAGCTCTCTTGATATCATCAAAATCGCTTTTGAATCCTGGCATCACCAATTCATTCCCTGCTGCAACACAACCAGAAGCTGTGCAATCAGGACCAATATTTGTTGTGGTCCAGTCTGTCATTATGACACCATCAAAGCCCCATTCATCACGCAGTACCTTTGTGCATAGATCAAAGTTGTTTGCTGCATGAATGCCATTGATTAGATTGTAGCTTGTCATCACAGACAGTGGTTGAGATTCTTTTACCGCTATTTCAAATCCTTTGAAATAGATCTCTCGCATTGCTCTCTCATTTATGATGCTGTTGGAAGCCATTCTGTTGTCCTCTTGGTTGTTGAGAGCAAAGTGTTTTATTGTTGTTCCACAGCCTGCAACAGATTGAACACCATCAGTTATGGCACCAGCTATCTTTCCAACGAGGAATGGATCCTCACTGTAATACTCAAAGTTTCTTCCACATAATGGATTTCGGTGTATGTTCATTCCAGGAGCAAGCCACAGTGTGATCTTGAATCTCTTCATCTCATCTGCTATTGCAATACCAACTCTCTTGAGTGCATCTGGATCCCAGGTCTGTGCAAGCAGTGTTCCAACAGGAATTGCAGTGCAGTACTGATACCATCTCTCACCTTCGATTTTTTCTTGTTTCTCCATCAAAAGGAAACCATTTTCAATTGAAGCAGCAAATGGTGGTTTGATGACATTTCCATCCTTAACGATGTATTCTTTAGTAAGTCTCAGGCCTGCAGGACCATCGGCTAGAATCATTGAAGGTAGATTCATATCAACGGCACAGCTGCTTGTTTGAGCTGCTGAGCCTGGAACTAGAATTCCAGCAGAACCAAGATTGCTTCCTTCATCCTGTCCCATCTCTCCAATCGATAGATTGATGAGCTGATCATCACTCAGTTTGTCAACAAAACTCAATACATCCTCATCAACTCTCTCATCATATTTGCCATATTCTATTTTCTCAGAGGTAGCATCGCTCTCTTCAATTGTCAAGCTTGTCAGCCCTTTCAACTTGAGAAGGACCTTAGCACGCAATTCTTCAACCTGCTTCTTTGGACTTTCAATCTCATCAAAAGGTTTTTCAACTGGACACACTCTCTCTGTCTCACTCAGAATGAGTTCCTTATCGAGATTGAGAGAACCAATTGCTACAGAACTCTCAAGGCTATTTCCGATAAATACTCCATAGGTGCCCTCTTCTAAAATCCAAGCACTTCTCTCCTCACTGAATGATGCTAATTGCTCCAATCCAAAATCAATTGAAACCACATCAGTTCCACCAGGTTCAATAGATTTTGTCTTTTTGAAACCTACAAGACGTCTGAATTCCTTATCGAGTTTTACAGAAGGACAGGATACATATACCTGAACAACCTCTCGACCAAAATAATTGCATCCCATATTCACAACTTTTGATGAGACAATGAATCTGTTTTTTTTCTTGTTGAGATTTGTATGACAGAGCATAAATTTGGTATAGGAAAGTCCAAAACCAAATCCATAACGTACCTTCTTGTTGAAGCTATCAAAATAACGATAGCCAACATAGATTCCTTCTTTGTATTCTTCATTTTTGACATCCCCATTGTTATGGGAGAATGTCTTTGAGTTAGGATAGTCCTCATAATTTATTGCCCAGGTATCAGTCAATTTTCCAGATGGGCTGACATCTCCTTTGAGCATTTCAGCTACTGCATTTCCACCTTCCATCCCTGGCTGAGATATATGAAGCAGGGAAGCAATGTTCTTGTATCTATCCATGAAAGAGAGATCTACAGGAGCTCCTGTGTTCAAGATAACAACAACTTTTTTATATAAAGAGCAGACTGTTTCTAGAAACTTGTCCTCTTCATCAGATAGATAGTAATCACCTTTAACAGCACATGTATCTTTGTTCTCACCTGCTATTCTACTCAAAACATAAATAGCAGTATCACAATCAGCTTGTTTTGGTAATGTTCCGCTAGGAGCAAAGAATGGTGTGCTTGTATAGATATTGAACATCATTGCAGGATTGTTCTCTTTGGCATATTTCTCAATTAGAACATCTCTCCAATCATATCTTGCCTTCAAATAAATATCATCATACTCTTCAATCCAGTCTTCGTTTGTAATTTCAAATCCTGCATTCTTCATTCCTTCATAGATACTGACACTCTCTCGTGAATTCACATCACCAGATCCTGTTCCACCTTTGATTGTCTTGCTTGCCCCTGCACCATAAAGTGCAACTTTAGAATTTTCTTCAAGAGGTAAGAATGAATTGTCATTTTTTAAAAGAACAAAACCATCCTGAGCTGCTTCTTTAGCAACCTGTCTGTGCTCAATTTCGTAATTCTGTATTTGGGTACTTGTTGTACCAGTGAAATAATTATTGTTCATAATGTGTCCTTTAATTCGATAAATATTTTAACATGAATTCTGTAAATTACTATATAAAAGAAACAAATTCGAATCGAAACAAAATCGAAACTGTGCTATAAACTAAAAAGAGAAAGCATATATTCAATCAATATGAATTTCTTTTACCATTTTAACAATTTTCATGGTATCCTTTACTAAATTATGGAGAGATAAATATGAATTCAAAAGATTTAAAGTTTGCTGTTTTAATAGATTCTGATAACATTGCAGCAAAGTATATTTCAGTCGTTTTAGACGAAGTAACAAAAGAAGGAATTGCAACATACAAACGTATTTATGGCGATTGGACCTCACCTGTTTCAAACCAATGGAAATCCACTCTTTTGGACAATTCAATAATACCTGTTCAGCAATACAGCTACACTCAAGGTAAGAACTCAACTGACAGTGCCATGATTATTGATGCAATGGATATACTTTATTCAGGACAGGTTGATGGCTTCTGCTTGATTTCTTCAGATAGTGATTTCACACGTCTTGCTGCTCGTTTGAGAGAAGCTGGTATGAAGGTAATAGGTATGGGAGAGAAAAAGACTCCAAAACCATTCATTGCTTCATGCAACCAATTCAAATATCTTGATAGATTGTGGATGACATCTCAAGAAGATGTAAAAGAAGTCAAAAAAGATAAAGAGACAACAGAATCAAAAAAGATTCTTGCTGAAGAGAAAGCTGAACTTACAAAAGAACTCAACAGAACTGTCATTGCAATCAGAACAATTATAAATGAAGACAGTGATGATGATGGATGGATCTTTGCAGGACATCTTGGCTCTCTACTCGTCAAAAGATATCCTGATTTTGATGTTCGTAACTTTGGATATTCAAAGATGACTCCATTTCTAGAATCAATTCCAAATATTGAAACAAGAAAAGTACAGAAAGGTGAGACCGGTGTTCAGATGATTTACGTCAGAAATGCCAGCAAAAGAAACAACAGAAAGCATAACTAAAATTATGTAGAAAAATGTATTTATCGTAAATTTACTTTATTTTTAAAAACTTCAGTATTAAATTGAAATTATCAAATAAATACTAGGAGCAAAAATATGCGAAGTAAAAAACAAACTGTTATTTCAATGTTATTAGTATTATTGGTACTATCTCCAATTTTCTCATCAAAATTAGCAAGTACTGATGATGGAAAAATGTATCTTCTTAAGGATGATAATTCTTATGAAGAATTTGTCCCAGAGACCTATGATGAAGATATGGGATATGAAGTAAATGATAAATCTGCAATAAACTTCCTTGATAGAAGTTGGGATACAGCAACACTTACTGCCCTAGGTAATTATCTTCCATCTCCTGGTTTCGGGCTCGGCTCTTATACCAGTGGTGAGTACTATCTTTTAGAGATCAAACAGGATTCCCCTGCAGGTCTAAGATGGAACATTGATGAACATAAGATTCCTACAATCAAATTAGATGACGGAACCGAAGTAAAAGGAACAAATGAAAGAATCCAATCTGTTGCATCTTCTTCTGCAAAAGGTTGGTACAGAGCTCCTTATAGAAGCAGAGTCATGAATAAAACTCTGACTTACAGTGTTCTTTATGAGATTCCTGCAGGTAAGACTCCAATGTCTGTTATATTTACAGACAAAGATGGTAGCACCACAAGCGCAAAACTAGGCTCTTACAAGAGCTTGTAATGCGATTTTATATATAGAGTACGGCAAAAAGGTTTTTTTAAATTTCATTTCGTCTCAGGGTGATTGCTCTGAGGCGTCTTTTTTTGTTGAGACAATAAAAGCTGATGCCACATATCTTCAAACAGCATCAGCTTTTATCCACAATATTTAATATTTTACAGCATCAAGTTCATCCAAAAGCTTTTTGGTGATATTGCTGCTCTCAGTTATGAAAGGATTCTCCTCAACAGCACCCAGAACAATATCACGCTCCGCATTATCACGGAAGGTTATATCTCTGTATGGATTGTTGTAATCTTTCACCTTTGTTTCAAACACCTGATTTTCAATCAAAATTCTTGTCTTTCTTGCCCTGTTCTTTATAACAGTCCAATCAACATCATTGATCTCATCAATCTTCAACAATTTCTTAAGGATGCCTAAAGCATTTGAAAGCTGGTCCTTTTCGAATTCCTCTCCCCACTGTTTGTACAGAGAGTGCATCTCATCCCAACTCTTTATCTTCCCAGATGCTACATC
>JALNVT010000077.1 GCA_023231265.1 Sphaerochaetaceae bacterium | reverse complement strand
TTCTGTACTTTTGGTCTGCAGTAACATAAAAATCCCTCTTGCTAACAGATAAAATCAATTAGCAAAGGGACTTAAAGAGAAAATTAATTAGGCTCTAACCCACATATAGGTTAGAAGACCCAATATAATTTAAATAATTAAGATTTAAAAAATTTTATCTTTTAGAAAGTAAGCACATGAATTATCTTCTTGGGAGTTCAATTACACCAGAGATGATAATTTTTTGATTTTGTTAAAAATAAATCGCATTTTTATTGACAGGAGAGGTCAGTATAAATTAAAAAGGATAATACTAAAAGTTCAAATAGTTATTCCTTTTGAAGGTTGAAAAATGAAAAATTTAAAAAATAGCTTTCCTAATTACAAAAAGGTTGCAATAAACATAGCTCACGCTATTTGTGATGGTGAATATAAAGAGGGGCAGCGTATCCTAACAAAGACAACTCTAGTTGGGAAATATGGTGTCTCCACAGAAACTGCACGACGTGCAATAACAGTACTTGCAGATGCAGGTGTTGTATTGGTAAAAAAGAATTCTGGTGTGGTGATACTGTCTTCAGAAAAAGCATTGGAATTTTTGACTTACATGAAAGATGTGAGCAAGACCTTAGATATTACAGCAACTTTAAACAATCAAATTAAAGATAACATGAATAATATGAAGGACATGCAAGTAACTTTTAATAACTTACTTGAGAGAATCAACTATTACAGTAAGGTAT
Source organism: Sphaerochaetaceae bacterium (assembly GCA_023231265.1). Classification (GTDB taxonomy): domain Bacteria; phylum Spirochaetota; class Spirochaetia; order Sphaerochaetales; family Sphaerochaetaceae; genus Pleomorphochaeta. The sequence continues at coordinate 9,195 of JALNVT010000077.1, read as the reverse complement.
CATCAATAATACCTGAAGATATCGTTATTACTGAAGATTGCTTTTTTGTTGGACAGTTTATATCTGCAATAAATTTCTGGCAGAACACTGGCGCAACTGTGGTAGCTATACAACATAATGGAACTACTTGCATCTCACCTGGTCCAAATTGTCAACTGAACGTAAATGACACTTTATTCTATGTTGGTGAATTGCTATCTAAAAAGAAAGTTCGCGAATTTTTATATGGAACCAGAAGTAATTTTTAATGATAAAATTGATGTTTGAAAGCTGTTTTTGCAACAATTTTGTTAGATATCTTTTCAAAAATCTTCATAAGGTATAGCATAATCAGTAATTAACACTTTTTTGAAAAAAATATTTTTTTATATATTTGTACTAATTCTATACAATGAAAGTAAATAAAAAGATTTATTGAATATTTATTGCATATAAAATGTATATATATACTAGTAATGCATATAAGATTGTACTATCATATTCTCAATTGTCATATTTTAAGGAGATAAGAATATGAATGGAGTACTAATTTTAATAATAGGCATAGTTGCTTTATCACTTGGCTATGTCTTTTACGGACAGCGTCTTTCGAAGAAATGGGGTGTTGACCCTTCTCGTAAGACCCCTGCATTTGAATTTGAAGATGGAGTTGATTATGTTCCAACAGATTCAAATGTTCTTTTTGGACATCAATTTGCATCTATTGCAGGTGCAGCACCCATTATTGGACCTATTGTAGCATCAAGTTACGGATGGTTACCTGTATTGCTGTGGTGTCTTCTTGGCGGTATCTTTTTTGGAGGTGTGCAAGATTTCGGATCTATGGTTGCATCTGTAAAAAATGAAGGTCATTCACTTGGTTTTATAATTAAAAAATATCTTGGTTCTACTGGTAAGGCACTGTTCCTTCTATTTTGTTGGTTGTTCTGCATTGTTGTAATAGCAGCATTTGCAAATATTGTTGCCGTATCATTTGGTTCTGTAGCAAATAACACAGCATTGACTTTAAGTAATGGTAGTACTGCTACAACATCTTGTTTGTTCATTGTATTTGCAGTTGGACTTGGATTTTTCAGTCGTAAATATCGTCCTAAACAATCAATTCTTACAGTTATAGCTATTGTACTTTTAGTTGTAGCAATGACTATAGGTCTGAAAGCTCCTATTACATCTTTAGATGTTCATGGTTGGTCTTATATTGTTTTTGTTTATATATTGATTGCATCAATCGTTCCTGTATGGTCTTTATTGCAACCTCGTGATTATCTAAACAGTTTCTTGTTGATATTTATGATTGCAGCAGCTGTTATTGGTATTCTTGTAGCTCATCCTACAATGTCATTACCAGCAGTTACGACATTCTCTGTAGGCGGAAAAGGAATGTTCCCATATCTATTTGTAACAATAGCTTGTGGTGCTGTTTCAGGTTTCCATGCATTGGTCAGTTCAAATACATCAAGTAAGCAGATCAAAAGCGAAAAAGATATGCTCAAAGTAAGTTATGGAGCTATGCTTGTTGAATCTTTATTGGCAGTAATAGCTTTAGTTTGTGTTGGCTCTCTTGGTGGAATGCCAGAAGGTGCTTCTGCACAGCAGACATTCGCAATGGCTATTGCAAACTTCTTGGATGTTATTAACATGAATCATAATCTAAGCATGACTCTAATCAATTTAGCTATAAGTGCATTTGCATTGACATCTCTTGATTCTGTTGCACGTATTGCTCGTTTGTCTTTCCAAGAGCTCTTCACTGATGAAGAACAAGAGGCTGCTTCGGTTGGTCCAATTCAAAAACTTTGTCAAAATTCAGTATTTGCTACTGTAATTACATTGGTTCTTGGATATGCTCTTTCTAAGGGTGGATATCTAAACATATGGGCATTGTTCGGAAGTTCAAACCAAATGTTATCAGCTTTGGCACTGAGTGCAGTTGCTGTATACCTAAAGAAATCTGGAAAAGATAGCAAAAATGTATGGATCCCAATGCTAATTATGATGGCAGTTACATTTTCTGCATTGACATTGCTCAACATCAGTAACTTCCAAACAATAGGAACAGACAGTTTTGTATTTGCTAAACAAGGATTGCAATTGATATTTGGTATATTTATTTTTATTATAGGTATTATGATTTCTTACAATTCTATTAAGAGCTTGTTCTTTAATGATGATGAATCAACCAAAACTAAATTACAGCCTGTATTGGAAGGTGAACTTGATTAATCTATAATCAGTTCTAATCAATTTATAATAAAATTATCGTTCGGGAATAAATTCTGAGCGATAATTTTTTTTGCTTCATGAAAAACTTTGATGTATTAATTGGTAAATTCAATCTGGAATTATAAATATTGATTTTATTTTGACAAATAAGTAGCAAATGTTAATATTGACACTTTTACTTATTTTGTAAAACTGGTAAACTTTGTATATCAAAAAGACAAACTTTTTGAAATTAATTATCCAAGAGGTAATAAAATGGAAATAAAACATTTTGAAACTCTTATGCAAACATTGAAATCCGTTTCAGATAATTTGGTACAGAATTTACCGATTAAAAAATTATCAACATTTGTAGAAGAAGTACAGCAACCTAATCCGGTATGGAAGCCACTTCAAATAGGGTCCCATATAGCTAAAACACCAATTGTACAAGGAGGAATGGGAGTTGGAGTATCTCTTCACTCTTTAGCATCTGCCGTCGCTAATGCAGGCGGAATTGGAGTCATTGCTGCCAATGGGATTGGACTTATTGAGAAAGACTACTACAAGGATGGACTTGAAGCAGGACTGAGAGCTTTTAGAAAAGAAATTCGTAAGGCAAGAGAATTGAGTGATGGAATAATTGGTGTAAATATTATGGTTGCACTTAAGGATTTTCATCAGATGTTGAATGTAGCAATTGAAGAAAAAGTGGACATTGTTTTTATGGGAGCTGGATTACCAATCAAAAATATTCCTGTCAAAGAGCTTAGATCAAATGATATAAGTGTTGTCCCAATTGTAAGTTCAAGCAGAGCTGCAAATTTGATCTTCAAGATGTGGGGAAAAATCTATAAAGATGTTCCTGATGCTGTTGTATTTGAAGGTCCCAATGCAGGTGGACACCTAGGATTTGAAGTAGATCAATTGGACAAAAAAGAATATCAAAACGAAACCATAGTTCCAGAAATTGTTGAGACTCTTAAACCATACGAAAGTGAGTATAAAAAGAATATTCCTTTGATCGCTGGCGGTGGTATCTATTCAGGTTCTGATATAAAAAGAATGCTTGATTTAGGAGCTTCTGGAGTTCAGATGGCAACTCGTTTTGTTGCAACTGATGAATGCGATGCTGATATTAAATTCAAAGAAGCATATGTGAATTGCAAAAAAGAAGATATTGGTCTCATAAAGAGTCCTGTTGGAATGCCAGGTCGTGCAATAAGAAATAAGTTCATTGTTGATTGTGAAAACGGAAAGCGTCCTTCGTTTAAATGTGCATGGCAATGTCTTGCAACATGTAAAGCACAAGATGCAAATTACTGCATATCAATAGCTTTAAACAATGCTCGTAAGGGTAATCTTGAAAGTGGATATGTCTTCTGTGGAACCAATGCCTGGAGAATAAAAGAAATAGTAAGCGTTAAAAATTTAGTAAATGAATTGAATCGAGGGTATTTATTGGCTTTGAATAAGAGCATTGATACCAAGCTTGATGATATGATAGCTCAAGTTAAAGAGCTCTGGAATAGATTGCAGATAGAGGAGAGGGCATCTAAAGTTTTGGAGATGAAATACGAAACTGTTCTGAGAGAGATTTCTGGTAAATCTAAAAAGAATGCGCGTAAAGATCTGGAAGTGGCACTAACAAGAGTCAGAGATATACAGCTTCAACTTGTTGAAACTGTAACCGGTACTTGGAAACTTGTAAATTGCACGATTAATTAAAAAAATTGGTTTCAATCAATTCTGAAGGAATCCCTTAAATAGGGGTTCTTTTTGTTTTGTTCTTAAAAATTAATATGTGTTTAATATGAAACGTTAGAGCTATGTAATACAGATGTTGCTGATTATAATTTTTTAGTCGACGATATTTTAGAGAAGGATTGTGGTTGAAGTTTTCATGGATATGCAGAGGAATAAAAAAAAGGTAACTACATTAATGTAATTACCTAAGAGCGAAAGACGGGACTTGAACCCGCGACATCCACCTTGGCAAGGTGGAGCTCTACCACTGAGCTACTTTCGCATAAATTGATATTGTAATAAAAATGTTACCATTTGTATAAAGTGCGAGAGGGGGGACTTGAACCCCCACACCTTACGGCACTAGAACCTAAATCTAGCGTGTCTGCCAATTTCACCACTCTCGCATAAAACGTGATTTTTTATATCACCTTCTAAATACATGCATTGTTTTAAGACTTATGCATGAGTCTTTTGAGCTGCAAAGGGATCGAACCTTTGACCCACAGATTAAGAGTCTGTTGCTCTACCACCTGAGCTAGCAGCCCATAAAAATTGCGCTCGGAAGGATTCGAACCTTCGACCTACGGATTCGAAGTCCGGCGCTCTATCCAGCTGAGCTACGGGCGCATTATGAATCTGAGTATTATCTCGTTGCCTACATAATGTAACGCTCTGATATTGAATACTGATGTCTCATTGGGCCGTTTATGTTTTGTAACCTAAGCGACTCAACGATTGGTACTATGCAATAAAACACGTTATCTTGTCAATAATATTTAGCTAAAAATATTATCTTTTTTCCTTTTTTTATAAATATAAAATTTATAAATAGAATTTTAAAGATCCTTCAAATAAAATACTATAAAAAGAGCAATAATAAATTTAGTCTGAAATTGCAAAATGTAAAAAACTATATTATATTTGCTTGAATTGATATAAATAATAACTTACAACTTTATTTTTGCTTTTCGGACAACTTCCTTCCATTCTTTTTGACTTTCTGCTTTCGAAGAGTTACTGCTGTTTTTATTAGAGATTTTTACTTTATTATCTTTTGAAAGTTTGGAGTGAATGATCAAAACTTTATGATTCCATTTTATACTCTTTTCAGCTAGCTGAGAGCTAAGATAATCTATTATTTTTTGCTTGTCCTCATTGATGCCTAATTTCTCAAGACTTGGAAAGTAAGATACATCTATCCATTTTTCAATATCATTTTTTACTATGAATCTATTTTCTTTTTGAAGGAGTATTTTGGATTCTACTTTTAGGTTCAACTTTTCAATTGACTCAATCAAATCATTTTCATTCCAACCAGCAATACCTTCGAGTGTATGAGCATAAATAGATTCTTCTGCGCTCAACAAGCATCCCTTGATATCTAAATCATAAGCAAAATCTGAAAGTCTTGAACCTCCACTTGGGATTGTTTGAGCGATTACGAGAGTTGTATCTTCCGTCATTCTTGCTTTCAATTTCTTTAAAATAGAGTCATTGTTACTAAAATTTGATAATTGATTTCTGACAATTATTTTTTCAAATAGAATGTCACTATCAAGATTTTTTAAGAATAAAGTTGGTTTTGCCAGTTGCACAAAAGGTTTTGCAACAATATCCAAAGTGTCCGAATAGTTTGAAATATAATCAAATTCAATTTGTTTGTTCACCTGTGCACACACAAGACCTTCTGGTGTCTTTCGAAAAGCTTCCCATAAAAGAAGTCCATGTCCTGCACCCAGAATTAAAACTCTGTCAGATCTGCTGAACTGCAATGGTGAGAATATTTCTTCTTTGACTTTTTCAACAAGAATTCCTCTCTCACTTGTTGTTCTGCTGATCCACTGATTTCTTTGTTTATCATTTGGAGAGTAAGTAAGGTTTTCAACAAAAGTGTCTTCATTACTGGCTTCAAGCTGTGCTTCTCTTTTTGATAAAACAGATTCTCCAATCTGTTTCTCATACCCTAAATTTCCTGGATTGTAGAATACCTTTCCTTGAAGAGAATCTGGTAAGTACTGCTGTGCAACAAAGTGATCTTTGAAGGAGTGTGGATATAGATAACCTTTTCCATGACCAAAAGCTTCATTGTCTCGAGATTCATCTCTGAGATGATTTGGGACTTCGTCTGTCTGCTTTTCTTCACTGACTGCTTTTATGGCATCAAAAAGGGATAGGGTGGTATTGCTTTTAGGGCATGTAGATATATACAAAGCTGCATGAGCTAGATGAAATCGTCCTTCAGGAAGACCAATTCTATCAAAAGCATTTGCATCAGATTCAACAATATTGACTGCATTAGGATCAGCCAGGCCAACGTCTTCTGCTGCAGAAATAAGCATTCGTCTGAAAATATAGCGAGGGTCTTCACCGGCTGTCAGCATCTTTGCCAGCCAGTACAGGGTGGCATCAGGATCTGAGCCCCTGATACTTTTTATAAATGCAGAGATTACATCAAAATGATAATCTCCTTCTTTATCATACAACACGGCTTTTTGCTGTATGCTTTCTTCTGCAACTTCTTTTGAGATATATAGCTTTGTGCCAGTTGGTGGAGGAAATACATCCACAGATGTTTCTACAGCCAACTGAAGAGCGTTAAGAAGACTTCTTGCATCTCCCTTTGCAACATTCACAAGATGCTCAAGTGCTTCGTCTTCAAATTTAACCTCAAACTTACCATAGCCTCTATCTTTATCATTTATAGCCTGCCATGCAACTTTAAATAAATCATCGTTTGTTAAAGATTTGAGTTGGAAAATTCTTGATCTGCTCACAAGAGCCTTGTTGACTTCAAAATAAGGATTTTCAGTTGTTGCACCAATTAAAATGAATGTTCCATTCTCAACCCAAGGCAAAAGGGCATCTTGCTGACTTTTATTCCATCGATGAACCTCATCTATGAAAAGAATGGTTCTTCTACCATATAGATTGAGACGATTTTTTGCAGATTCTATCTCAAGTCGTAACTCTTTTACACCAGATAAAACAGCATTCAATGTTGAAAAATAGCTCTTTGTGGTGTTTGCAATAACTTTTGCTAAAGTTGTTTTACCAGTTCCAGGAGGTCCATAAAATATCAAAGAAGATAACTGATCTGCCTGAATAGCACGTCTGAGAAGCCTTCCTTTTCCAATTATGTGCTCCTGTCCAATATATTCATCTAATGTCCTTGGACGCATTCTAAATGCTAGAGGTTCGTTTTCTATGTTTCGTTGTTCAAATAAATCTAATGATTTCATATAGTTTCTCTTTAATCGGTTATAGTTATAAGCCTTGGCTTAAATGATGTTTTCTCATAGGTATAATTCTTTTCTTCTGCCAGAATATTTTTATAAACATTTTCTAAGAAAAATCCTTTTAATAATACACTAATATTTGTATCTATGGGAGTCAATGACTGTCTTTCTAAAAGAGTTAGACTATCGCAGTAAATGTTATAATTTGTTGCAAGGTCTTTATATTCTTTATCTGGTTTTGCAAAGATCTCATCCAAAGCTTTGTTTATCTCAATACTTATTTCATCCTCATAAGAGGAAATCAATACATCAATTCCAGCATTTTCTATAGCATAGTAGCCATTTGCATCAGGATAAATCAATGGAAAATCCAATTCATTGGAATAATGTAAAAGTATTTTTTGATATTCAACCAAAGCTAGTCTGAAAGCTGCATGCAAATCATCATCAAGAGTATTGAGGTTTGTTTTTAAATATGGAACCTCATTTTGAACAAGTACAAGTTTATCAACATCGCTGCCAATTATATCTTTCAAGCTTTGTTCATTAAAAATATTATTATCTATATTGTTTATTGCATTGTTGAGATATATCTTACGTATTTGAGTGACTTTTATTTGATTTGTTGTAATGGAATTATCACTTTGAGTTGTGCAGCTCATTGATATGCTCATAATAAATAGGAATATGATTAAGTATTTTTTCATAAAAAGTATTATATCATAGATTTAAGAACTTTAAATAAATGATTGCTATTTTTTTAACAAATATACGACATCTTATCAATAAAAATAATACAAAAACATATTATTACATATTACTATAAAATATTTCAAGATAAGTATTTACTAGCTAATTATGACATTATATAATAATTATATGTTTGGTTGTTTTTTATTTTGCTTGACCGTTTATGGTAAAGTAATTAAATTATAAACAAGATACGGAGGAAATATGGCACAAAATAATGTTTTTTCATCATATGGTAGTGATGTTAAGATTAAAGAAAGAAATATTCTTAAAAATGTTTATGGTTGGATGGCTGCAGGTCTTGGAATTACAGGTATAACTGCCTTCGCTGTAGCAGGAAATCCTACAATAATGAGAATGCTATTAGGCAACACAATATCATTGTTACTGCTTTTTGCTGTTGAGTTTGGACTTGTAATTTACTTATCCGCAAAAATCAAAACTATGAGCAGAAACACTGCAACTTTTGCATTCTTAGCATATGCATTTGTAACTGGAATTACATTCAGTTCTATTTTCTATGCATTCTCAATTGCTACAATTTATAAAGCTTTCATAACAAGTGCTGCAATGTTTGTTGGAATGGCCTTATATGCTCAAACAACAAAAAAGGATCTATCAGGTGTTGGCTATTACAGTTCAATGGCTCTTTGGGGAATAATTATAAGTATGTTTATAAACTTCTTCTTCAAATCAGCAATGTTAGATTATGCAATTTCTGTTATTGGTGTATTTGTATTTTTAGGTCTGACAGCATGGGATGTTCAAAAGATAAAGAGAACCAATGAGCAATTCGTAAACCAGATGAGTGAGATAGATATTCACAGAGCAAGTATTTACGGCGCTCTAACATTATATCTTGACTTCATCAATATGTTCTTGTTCTTACTAAGAATATTTGGCGGTAATGACAACTAATTATTATTGACGATTTAAATAATGCAGGACTTGAATTGCAAGAGTCCTGTATTTTTTTTACTCTTTGTAACTGACAATGCCATCAATAAGACCTTGTTTTAATCCCTCAAAAGAAAGCTCTGGAACTTCAATAAAACAAGCTCTCTGTCCAATGTTCTCAAAATAATGAGCATCAGATCCGGTTATTACAGAAAGCCCCTTTGTATCAATTATCTCAGATGGTTTTATTGCCTCAAGGGCGGAATAGGGAAGTTCCGGTAAGAAACCCAGTGTAGCCAGTATGCTATTTACAGACCTATCTATATGGGCGGGAATAACAAGTCCATCTCTAGCTAAAGTT
>JALNVT010000076.1 GCA_023231265.1 Sphaerochaetaceae bacterium | reverse complement strand
GCTGCTGAACAGAGTTGGAATCCTCTTTTCTATATCTTCAATAATAAACAGTATCTGGATTCTTGCTTGGCATTATCAAATCGTGATACTCTCACTTGCATTGATCATTGGTATTCTTGTCTGTTTGATCAAAATAGTTGATGCAATCAGCGAGGAGACGCTAACTACAAAAGAGAAGTTTTTTGTAAAAGTTCCTTTCAGTATTTACTTTGGTTGGATTACAGTTGCAACAATAGCCAATGCTACCACATTCTTGGTAAGCGTGAATTGGAATGGTTTCGGAATTCCTGACTTTATTTGGACCATTATCATTTTATTGATAGGAGCTGCTATTGGTATCTTAACAATTCTAAAGAACAGAGATTATTTCTATGGCCTTGTTATCATTTGGGCTTATATTGGTATCATCATCAAACACACTACAGTATTCCAAAGTCAATATACACCTGTAATTGTTACATTGGTGATCTGCATAGCTCTTGTACTTGCAACTGATATCTATGCATTTGTAAAAAAAGAATATTAGAATTTACTTCAAATATAATTCTTCAACGATGAATTGAAGTAAGGAGGACTCTGTGATAAGAAATCAATGGTATGCAATATTGAGCTCAAAAGAAATTCCTAAAAAAGGAATTGTCAGTTTCAAGAGAATGGGAGAGAAACTGGCCTTTTGGAGAACTGATAAAAACGAAATTGCATGCATCTTTGATAGATGCTGTCACAGAGGAGCCTCCATTAGCTCCGGAAAGGTTGTGAATGGACATGCTCAATGCCCTTTCCATGGTTTTGAATATTCTGCCGATGGAAAAGTCACATGCATTCCTGCTCTTGGTCGAAAGAAAGAGGTTGATTCTCGTTTCAAAGTCAATTCTTATGTTGCTGTGGAGAGATATGGCCTCATTTGGATCTTTTGGGGAGATAGCAAGAACAATCTACCAGAGCTTCCTTTCTTTGATGAATTGAAAACGAATTTCCACTACTCTCAAATTCAGGACCATTGGCCTGTCCATTATACCAGATGCATTGAGAACCAGATGGATGTTGTGCATCTTCCTTTTGTACATCACACAACAATAGGAAGAGGTGGCAAGACAATTGTTTATGGTCCAAAGATAAAGTGGGAAGGCGACAAACTTACCTGGTATGTTAAAAATGTTAAGGATGATGGAACAAACGAAGCAAAATCTGCTTCAGAGATGGGTGATGAAAAGAAGCTTTATTATCTTCAAACAATCATGCCAAACATCTGGCAAAATGTAATTTCAGAGAAAGTCAGAATATTTGCTGCCTTTGCTCCTATAGATGATGAGAACACAATGATCTATCTGAGATTTTATCAAGCTTTCATGCCAATCTGGGGAATAAGACACATAATTGGTTTTGGTGGAAGAATCTCAAGCAAAATCATTCTAAATCAAGATAAGAGAGTTGTTATAACTCAGATACCTAAATACTCAGGACTTGGTATTGGTGAAAATCTGATTGCAGGTGATAGACCAATTATCGAGTTCAGAAAAAGACGCGACAAACTGATTAAAGAAAACAACAAGCAATATAATAATTAATTGTTTGAAAAAGGAACCGCTATGTCAATTGGATATGCTTGCATTCACATGGGAAGCACAAAAACAAAACTATCTACAATCTATTTAAAGAATTTTAGCGAGGAAAAATTCCTTGCAATTCTTGATAGCAATCTAAAAGCTCTAGAAGAAATAATCAATTACAATATTGCAAACAACATAAAAGTATTCAGAATCAGTTCTGATATAGTTCCACTTGCCTCTCATCCAATCAACACAGTACCCTGGTGGGATATTTACCGCGATAGACTCATAACTCTCGGCAAGCTGATAAAGATGAATGGAATCAGGGTTTCTATGCATCCAGGCCAATACACTGTAATAAACTCAATTCATGAAAATGTCATTCTCAAATCTATCGAAGACCTAAGATATCACACAAGATTCTTAGATTCTCTTGGTTGTGATAAATCCAGCAAGATAGTTCTGCACATTGGAGGTATTTATGGAGATAAAGAGCTCTCCATTCAACGTTTCATCGATAACTACAAGAAGTTAGATTCATCAATAAAGAACAGATTGATAATTGAGAATGATGATAAGTCTTACAATGTTGAGGATGTTCTGTATATATCAGAGCAAGCAAATATACCTGTTGTTTTTGATACATTGCATCACCGATTGAACCCTCCGCAAGATAATAAATACAATCAGTACGAATGGCTTGAACTGTGCGGCAGAAGCTGGCACAAAGATGATGGCAAGCAGAAGATTCATTACTCTCAATCTGCAAACAATTATAAAAATGGAGCTCACAGTAAGTATATAAAGGCATCCACTTTTCTTGATTTCTACAGCAACCTGAAGAATAAAGATATTGATATAATGCTCGAGGTGAAGGACAAGAATCTATCTGCAATCAAATGCAGCCTTCTCATTGATGATGATCTGAAGATAAAATATTTAGAGCGAGAGTGGGCAAGATATAAATATTATGTGCTGTCAAATTCAACCAAGAACTATCAAGCAATAAGAGCTCTTCTCAAGGACAAATCAAATCCAGATGCTCTGAAATTTTACAGTCTAATTGAAGCATCTCTTGATTGTGAGATAACCAAAAATGCACAGATAAATGCAATTGAGCACATGTGGGGCTATTTTAAAAAAGAATCCACAGAAAATGAAAAAAAGAGTTTTTTGAAATTACTTCAGGGTTATAAAGAAAATACCAAAACATTGAGTTCCATCAGAAACTTCATCTACAGACTGTCATACAAATATTCAATTGAATATCTTTTAGATTCCTTATATTTTTATATCAGTGAGGATTAAATGAAAAAACGACCATTAAAAGTTATTCTGGTATCTTTATTGAGTTTGATTGCTATCTTGCTGTTGGGCTTCTACATGTACACTTTAGATTATTCAAAATCTGATGACAGTGTCAAAGCATTGATTGCAACAAGTAATAACATTTCAGTTGATAAAAATATCACAGCAATATCTTCAGCAATAAAGACCGATGAAAACATTGGTTTGATTTTTTATCCCGGAGGAAAAGTTGAGAGCTCAGCTTACATTCCCCTGTTAGAAAAAATATCACAGCAAGGAATTAATTGCTTCCTAGTTGAGATGCCTCTGAACTTAGCCATATTTGATCTAGATGCTGCAACTTCTGTTATAGAGAATCATCCAGAGATAGATAGATGGTATCTTGCAGGTCACTCGCTAGGTGGTGCTATGGCAAGCAGTTACGTAAAAGATAACTACAAGAGGCTAGATGGCCTGATATTACTTGCTGCATATCCTTTGAATGATGCTCCTATTGATACAATCTGCATCTATGGCTCTTATGATTCTGTCTTAGATCAAACTAAATTGGATGGAGTCTCAAATAAATTTGAGATTTCCGGTGGCAATCATGCATATTTTGGCAACTATGGAGCTCAAAAAGGTGATGGAGTTGCTACCATCACAAGAGAGGAACAGCAGGATATGACTCTCAATAAAATCATGGAATTTGTAAATAAATAACTGGAGTTCCCTCTCTTCAAAGCGAAGGTGCATGACAGAAGCCATGCACCTAAATAATTTATATCAATTCATTCTATCTGATGAGATGAGAGTTCTCTGTGATATAACAATCAGCATCTGCTACATCAGTATTCACCAATTTGATGTAACTTCCTTCAATTGCATATAATGCATTTCCTTCATTTGATGCAGTGTTTGAATCAAATGTACATGTATCAAAATAAGCAGTTGAATAGATATAAGTTTCAGTTGTCCATGTAGAATCGACCAACTCTGAGAAGTTTGTATCATTGTTTATATCTTGAGAAGCTCTGTCTATTGCATACAATGCACCACCAGCTACAGCTGTATTTGATATGAAATCACAGCTGTAGAATTCAGTCATTGCACCATAATCAACATAGCTTGAGCCACCTTGGTTCTCTGCACTGTTATCAATGAAAATGCATTCATTGTAGGTAGCATCTGTAGAACCAACTTCATATGTTGCACCACCCAGTACTGCACTGTTTGAATCAAATGTACAGCCAGTGAATACAGGATTACCACCAAAATAAGTATATGTTGCACCACCAGCAATAGCACTGTTGTTGTAGAAATAAACATTTGTTAATTGTGTATCAAACCCAAGAAGAGGTTCATAAGTAGGACTGACTCTGTTACCAGCTAGATAGTTCAGCAGACCACCACCAAGTCTATCGTATACCTGTCCACCAAGTCCGTCAGCATTACCACCTGTAATTGTTAAATTGGTAAGACTTGCATTGTTAGATCCAATCACTACATGATATGAATTATCTGATTTATCAGGACCACCAATCTCACCTGAAAGAATTGTTCCAGCTTCGCTCTCACCAATTAAGTTCACACCCTCAAGCAATGTGAAAGAATCAGATCTTTCAGTTCCAGGATGGTATTTACCATCAGCTAGATAAACATTTACCACATCACCATTAGCTACATAATAGTTATGAGCCATATCAATAGCAGTCTGCACATCACTCATTGCTTGATCAGCACTGCTTCCATCACCATCTCCATCAACTGCTACATAAACTTCTGTAGATGCTGCAACTTCTGTTGATACACTCTCGTGTGCAATGGATGTTGGAAGAGGTGTGTTTTCAATTGATTCTAAATTCTCAATGATGCTCTCTATCTCATCACTGCTTCGAGTTCCAACATTCTCACTGCTGTATCCCTTTCCTGGATCTGTCAAACAATTGTAAGAATCGTCAAATTCAGCTGTTGCATCAGTTATATCGCTTCCTGTTCCATTGTAACCACCTTCAATGATGCTGCTGTAAACAGCAGTGTTGCATTCATTGTAGTTGAAAATGGAGCTCTGGCCATTGCCACCTTCATAACCACTGATTACAGAATTAATCACAACAGAATCATTGTACTCTCCGGTTCCTTGATAAAGAGAACCATCCTCTTCTGTTGCAGAGTTTCCTGTGAAAGTGGTGTTCACAATTATTGGATTTGATGTTCCATCATTTCCCATAGCTCCTGCAACCTCACTTGTATTGTTCACAAATAGACAGTTGTACAGTCTAGGACTGCAGCTGAAGTCATCATATAGAGCTCCACCCTTTGATTCACATGTGTTGTTGAAGAATTGACAATCAATCAAGATTGGATTGCTCAACATATCGATTGATAATGCACCACCACGACTTACAGCTGTACAGTTTTCAAATACAACATTGTTCAAAATAGGCTACTGCTCAAGACTTCCTGTTGCATTTATGTACATACCACCGCCTTTATCGGAATAACAGTCTGTAATTTTAACATTTTCAATTGTAGCGCTAACATTCCATACAACAATACCAGCTCCATTTCTAGTTGATTCTGCATCACCAGATAGAACCTCTGTTGGACTGCTATGACCGACATTGACACCACTATCAGTGGACATCTCAGGCATAGATGAGTCCCCTTGAATTTGATCCAACAGCTCTTGATCTACTGAAGAAGCATCACTCTCTGGTTTCATATTGCTACCATCTGGTCCCTTCATCTTGATGAAACTCTCACTGTATCCACCAGTAATTGTGAGACCATTGATGACTCCATTAGTAGCCAATAGAATGTTGTTTGTATTATCTGTTGCATCATCTGGAGTATTTAGGAAATCTCCTGAAAGGATTGTTTCATTTTCAGATAGATTTCTTTCATCAATTGATGTCTCAGTACCAGCGAATCCACCATATAGGTCTGTTCCATCAACAAGAGAGAAACTCCCTGTTGCATCATCTGTACTTGCATAAATAAGTACCATCTGCTACCCAGATGCTATCACCTGAGGTTGAAGAGGCAATTGCATCCTGCAAATCATTGAATGCATCTGCCCAGCTACTGCCATCATTGAGGCCAGTTGCATCTGCATCTACATAGATTATTGAATTTTCTGATTCCTGTTTATCAACAGCTGCAGTCTCTTCAGCTTCAGTAGCTGTTTCAACTGCATTTGATACTGCATCTTTCGAAGCAGTATCAACAGAACTTGCATCCTCATCAGCTGCTTCAGTTGCTGCATCAGCAGTGCTGGGTGCTGCAGAAACAGTTTGTTCAGTAACTCGTTGAATTGTTTCAGATTTTGTTGCTTCAGTATCTTTATTAGAGCAAGCTACCATGCTCACAACAATCAAAGCTGCAATCAATGTATTTCTAAATACTTTCATGTCATTCTCCTATATTTTCACAATTAATTAAATTCTTCATTAAATTTAAAACATACTTTAAGGTTACGAGAATTCTGTGTCAACTTTGTGAAAATACAGAAATTAGATGCGTTTATATCTTGCTTATGCATGAAAGCAGGTGCCATAAACCATATTATTTAACATACAAAAAAAGGACAATCATAGACAAATTTTGATTCTAAATATGAGTTGAGTCTGTGACTTTAATTTTATAAGATAATTATGCTGCATATGAAATTATTCATTCATTTTTTTGATATTTAAGTTGGTTTTATTTGATTATTCTTGCCATTGAATAAATACAAGAAAGAAGGAGTAAAATATAAATTTTCTTGATATTTTTTACTATTACACATTAAAAATCAAAACAAATCATTGGTTGCTCCAACTGTCATCTACACAAAAAAACACAAATTATATGACAAATATGGCTTACATTTCCTTAATTATCGCATTTCAACTTGTTAAATGGCTGCAATATTGATTGCATAATTTAAAGGATATTTCAAAAGTTAATTTTTCTTTTTCTTTATTTACAGTATTTAATGTGATACAATTTTCCCATATAACTGGAAGTATAGATCTGGTTACAAAGAAGGATAATTTGAATAATTCAAAAATACAAAAGGCAGTAAAGTTCGCAAAATCAACAATCGAATCTTTTTTGATAGAAAGAGATGCTGATGCAGTATTATCTTCTTCAGCAGAAGATATAACTTCTGTCGGCTTCAGAAATTATAATAGTTGCAGCAATAAAGAAGAATTCAAAGAACTTCTAGAAAAAGATTTAAAGAGTAGACCTCTACCCTACAGTTTTCGATACGGTGATACAATAACTCAAACCATCACTGATGATTTATTTCAGGTGATTCTTGAATTGGATGATATTTCAAATCCAAACTTCATAAAAGAAGCAGACATCAATTATACTTTTTTAATAGCCGAGATTGATGGCGTTATGCTCATCAAAAGTTTGATATTTTCTTTAATAAGCAGATTCACTGATGATGAAATAAATAACAAAAAGATAAAGTTTGGTGGAGAAACAGTACTCAAATTAAATGATGATCTTTCAATAGTTTCGCAGACAGATGAACTGCTTTATCTTCTTGGCTTCAAAGATGAAGAGACCTTCATCAAGCAGACTGGTGGGAGCTTGATAAATTTGATCAAGTCTGAAGAAAGAATATATGTTCTCAATGAAATATCAAATCAACTCAAGAACAGCAACAGTTTCAAAATCAATCATGCTCTGCAGTGCTTTGATAAAACTTACATACAGGTAGAGCACAATGGAGCCGTAAAGAGACTGGTAGATGGAGTCTATGAAATCGGGTCATTCATTGTCAAAGATGATGTAAAACGTTCTGTTGTAGAAATCTTCAAAAAAAAGATTGTAAGACTGCAAAATATAATAGAATCTTATCCTGCGCCTATATTTTTAAAAGGTCTTGATGGAAGGTACCTAGGAATCAATAAAGCTTTCTTAGATTTCTACAAATTAGACAGTTTTTTAGATGTATTGGGGAGGGATGATTTTGACCTGTTCGAAAAGGACGATGCAATAAAGCATGTTGAAGAGGATAAAAAAGTAATTGCATCAAAAGAGTCAATTACAAGAATCTACTGCAAAGATTCAAGGGACACCAACTCATATTATAAAGCAGTCAAGATTCCACTATTTGAAAATGGAGAGATAGCTGGTGTCATTGGATATCTTTCAGATGTCTCTGAAATCATGCATCTGAATGAAGAGATAAAAAATAGCGAGTTGGAAATTGAATATATATTCAAGTATTCAAACATTGCATGGTTCACATTTGATAACACACTGCATTTCAAAAGGGTGAATGAATTGTTTCTAAATCTCTTCAAATTAAAAGAAGAGTATGTCATCAACAAACACTACTCTGATTTTAACAAGCTTTACAAAAATGATAAAAACAGATACAAGAATCTTGTAGAGATATTGAGAACCGGCAAGAGCTATAATTACAAAGATACCATTGAACGTGAAGATGGAAAGATAATATACATCTCAGTCAAAATGAACATCATCTACAACTCAAAAGGTGAGAAAACAGGAATTGTGGGAACTGTTGAAGATATAACCAAAGAAAAGCTCATCGAGCAGCAAAGAATTGATATATACAATCAAGAGACAGACCCAATTTTCAATGAGAAGACTCTAACTTATACAAAAATAGACATTGATGATGAAAGGATTGTCTTGTTCGAAGACATGTTAAGAAAAAGAAAAATTACCAATGTTCCATACAGTAACTTTATAAATTCAAATTCATCTGACGTCGTTTTTGATTATGATAAGAAATTACTGCAGGAAAAATTTGATATCAACAATCTGAGGATTATGTTTGAGCAAAAAAACAACACTCCATTTTCAGTTACGCTCAGTGATGAGAGCGGAGGATTCAAAATTTCCAAGCAGACAATTCATTTTGCCATAAATCCATTCAATTCTCATCGTGAGGTCATAATATTCTCTCAGAACATAACTGAGGAGATTGAGAACAAAAATCTTGTAAATACGGTAATGAGTTCAGAATATGATTTCATATTGCAGGTGAATGGTAAGGTTGGAAACTCCTCACTTATCATGCACAATGAACATGTCCATGATTTCAATTTCACCAATATGCAGAGAAGTCGAGATATAATCGCAGCTTCAAAAGTCATATTTGAGAATTCAGACTATGATGAGTATCAGATAAATAAGCTCCTGACGCATGCTCGCTACAAGCTAAAGACCAACAATGAATACAGATTTTTCTTTGATCTCAACAATGGCAAGAGAAAGAATTTAACCATAAAAGAAGTCGACGAAGAGAAAGAAAGCTATTTCATCCTCTGCAATGATATAACACTCATAACAAAGCATGACATAGAGATGAAAAAACAACTTTCAAAATCTATCAAAGAGGCAAAGCTTGCAAATCAAATAAAATCTGACTTCCTAGCTTCTATGAGCCATGATATGAGGACTCCTTTGAATGGAATCATAGGCCTTGCAAATTTTGGTATTGAGGAATCAAAAGATTCAATTCTGAAGGACTACTTCTCCAAGATAAAAGTCAGCAGTTATTTTCTGTACACCTTGCTCAACGATGTACTAGATATGCAGAGCATTGAACAGGGAAAGCTTAAAACAGTTTATCATGCAGTGAAGATAAAAGATAAAATTGATGAACTCGATACCATAGTTCGTTCTAGAGCCAAAGAGAAGGACATCAACTTCACAATTGAGAACCTCAATCCATATCCTGAATATATATATACAGATTCAATAAGATTCAATCAGGTTCTTATAAATATATTGAGCAATGCAATCAAGTACACTCCAAAAGGCGGAGATGTTAAGATGATAATTGACTACATCAAAGACAGACAATCATATTTTAAGATTGAAATTAAAGATAATGGTGTTGGAATGAGTGAGGATTTTCAAAAGCATATGTTCGAGAAGTTCACCACAGAGAAGAATCCATATTCTGCTCTAGAAGGTGGATCAGGGCTTGGTCTTTCAATTTCTAAATATCTGACAGAGATGTTGGGTGGAAAAATAGATTGCAAGAGTGAGCTCAACAAAGGGACCACAATTACTTTGAATATGCCATTTCAGGTCATAAGCAAGGACAAATATCAACAGCAGCAGGTTGAATCGAAGGAGCTCAACACAGGTGCTCTTGAGGGAAAAAGAGT
>JALNVT010000075.1 GCA_023231265.1 Sphaerochaetaceae bacterium | reverse complement strand
TTGCCACTGCTGAAACCAGGTCTTGCAACAGTAGCTGTAATAAGAGGTATTTCAATTTACAACGATTTCTATGTTCCTAATTTGTATTTATTGTCAGGAAGAAAAACATTGACTGTAGCTCTATACAAATTCTACGGAGGATTGGGAACACCTTTTGAAGTTGTGAGTGCTGCAGTTCTTTTGGCAACAATACCTGTACTTATAATGTTCTTACTGTTCCAAAAACAGATATACAACGGCTTGGGTGGAGCAGTTAAATCATAATATTTTACACCATAGGAGAATAAAATGGACTACATAAAAGGCGTGAGCTTTATAAACTTTTCAGATTGCAGAGGAAAATATGCAAATGAAACGACAAAAAAATCAATAAAACAAGCAAAAGAAGATCTAGGTCTTACATACATAACTCTTTGTTTCATGGCTATGCAAGAGACAGCTCATACAACAGAGATAGACTTCAACGGACCAATGACTCCTGAAAGAGAGGAGCTACTTGAGGTCTGTGACTATGCTCATGAATTGGGATTGAAGGTAATATTGAAACCTATGCTTGATTGCAAAGATGGAACATGGAGAGCTCATATAAACTTCTTTGATATTGATGAGCCCTGTGAAAACACCTGGGGACAGTGGTTTGAAAGCTACACTGAGTACATGGTTACATTTGCAAAGATTGCACAACAAGCTAAGTGTGAGATGCTGGTTATTGGAACAGAGCTTGTTCAGACAGATAGAAGAACCAGTGAGTGGATCATGCTTATAAACAACATAAGAAAGGTATATGATGGCCTATTGACCTATAACTGTGATAAATATCAAGAAGAGAATGTAAAATGGTGGGATCATGTTGATGTGATATCTGCCAGTGGATACTACCCTTATGATAATATTGAAGAGCAAATAGCTAGAATAGAGCTGTTTGTGAAGCGATATAACAAACCATATTTCTTTGCAGAAGCAGGATGCCCTGCAAGAGTTGGTTCAAAACACAATCCAAATGATTGGTCTTTTGAAGGAGATCTATCCTCCGAGGAGCAAGCAGAATGGATTCAGAAGTTCATTGAAGCAACCAAAGATAAAGATTGGATGTGTGGATATTCATGGTGGGCTTGGAGACAGGAAATCATAAAAGAAGAAAATCCTGAGATGAATGATGATTATGATATGTATAGAAAGCCAGCTGCTAAGTTGATTAAAGAGCTATACAGCACCAAATAATTTATCTGAATGCAAGATACAATAGTTTTGAATTGCGTCCTTCATGGGCGCAAGTTCTAGCTAAAATTTCTCTGTCTATTTTCGATGGATGGAATAACTCATATAAGAAAAAAACATACCTCTGCAGAGAAGTCTCTCTGTGCTTTTGAAGTGGAGATTCAATGCACAAGATGCCTGTCAGAGATAATCTTTTTTCAAGTATTCTGTGTTTCATAAAACTCAACCTGCATGATAAGAGCAATAATTATGCATTAATGTATTGAAATATTTTTTGTATTTCACTACCTTTGATGTTAGGTTATCGGTTAAGTAAAAAGGAGAACTAAATGGAACAACAATTCATCAATGAAGCAACTGAGCACATTTTACCATTTTGGACAAATCTTAAAGATTTGGAATATGGTGGATATTATGGTGAAGTTAACTTCAATTTGGTTGTAAATAAAGAATCTTTCAAAGGTGGAATTGCAGCAGCCAGAATTCTTTGGACCTTCTCTGCAATGTACAATGAAATTGGTAATTGTGAGTATTTAGAGAATGCTAATTGGGCTTACAACTTTTTCACAGAACATGTTCTAGATAAGGAATATGGTGGTGTTCTTTGGATGCTCAATCATGATGGCGAGATACAAGACGGAAGAAAACATGTTTATGCACAAAGCTTTGGAATATATGCCTTGGTTGAGTACTATAAAACCTGCAAAGATCCAGTGGTCTTGAAGAGAGCTATGGATCTGTTCAATCTAATTGAAGATGAGGGGTTTGATGAAGAACACAACTGCTATGGTGAGGAATACAATCGAGATTGGTCCCCTAAAACCAATCAGATGTTAAGTGAAGTTGGACTGACTGCAGAAATCACTACCAACACTCTTCTTCATATCTTAGAAGCATACACCAATTTGTACGAGGTCTCTGACAATGAGAAGGTAAGAGATAGATTGTTGAGTCTTGTGAATATATTCATTGATAAAATCTGGGATAGAAATAACAATCACATGAGAGTGTTCTTTGATAAAGAGTTCAACAGTACAACCAATATAATTTCATATGCTCATGATATAGAAGCAACATGGTTGATGGAGAAAGCACTGATTGTTCTTGATTTAGAGCATGAGCTTAAATATACTAATTTCATTACATCCATTGGAGAGCAAATATATAAAGAAGCATTGAGAGATGATGGTTCCATATTGACTGAGAGCAACAATGGAATATGCAAAGACAATATTATCTGGTGGGCTCAAGCAGAATCAATTGTTGGTTTCATGAACTTATATCAACGAGTTGGAGATAAGAAATATTTAGATGCTGTTCATCTCATCTGGAAATATACCAATGACCATGTTATTGATGGTCGAATTGGTGGTGAGTGGTTCTCAGATCTTGATGAAAATGGAAATCCTATAAAACTTGATATAGTTCAACCTTGGAAAGCTCCCTATCATAATGTTAGAATGTGTATTGAATTGCACAAAAGATTGAAAGTTTGACAAGATTTAATATTTTCTTGAAAAGAAAATTGGTAACTTGTATTGATGAAATATAATATTATAGGGGTCGTAAGATGAAACAAAACGTAACGATGAAAGATATAGCAGATTACCTCGGTGTGAGTAAGGTGACAGTATCTAAAGCACTTAACGATAAGGAAGGTGTGAGTGATAAACTGAAAGCTAAAATTATTGAAGAGGCTAAAAAGCAGGGATATCATATGAATCTCAATGCTAAATCTTTGAGATCTAACTGCTCTTATAATATTGGAGTCATCATACCAGAACAATTTACTAATACAGGAGAGTATTACAGGGGTACTGATGAGATCTCTTACTACATGAATATCTATCAAATATTGTCAAACAAACTGTATGAGAAGAATTTCTCTGCAATTTTACATATCCTGAGTACCAAGGATGAGGAGAACAACATCATTCCTCGGCTGTACAGTGATAAGAAAGTAGATGGTTTTATTGTATTGGGACAGGTCAGACGGGCTTATGTTCAACTGCTTGAAACTCTTGATATTCCAACAGTTTACATGGATTTCTATGATGATTATCTATCCATGGATTCTGTAAATTCTGATAACTTCTTAGGCTGTCATATGGCAACAAACTATTTAATTGAAAAGGGACATCGGGATATTGCTTTTGTGGGAAATGTTTTTTATACAAGCAGTATTCAAGATAGATTCTTGGGTTTCTATAAATCTTTATTAGAAAATAGAATTATGCTTGCTGAAGATTATATTGTGTGTGATAGAGATGATAAAGGTAGATACATAAGAATGGTCTATCCAAGTAAGATGCCAACTGCTTTTGTATGTAATTGTGACCAGGTTGCCTATGAATTGGTGAACCAATTGAAGTGTGATGGTTTCAGAGTACCTGAAGATATATCTGTAGTTGGTTTTGATAACTCCAGATATTCGAATATATGCAATCCAAACATCACGACCGTTGAAGAAAATACCGAAAACATGACTAAAGAAACAATAAATGTATTGTTCAAAAAGATAGCAAATCCTAATTATCATGTTGGGAAAATTCTGGTTAAAGGTGAATTGATTGTCAAGAACTCCGTTCTTGAATATAAAGAAAAAGATGAAAAATAAAAAAATATTGATGAGTGATGAGCATCTTCTGTACAGCGGAAGAATAGATTTTTGTAATAGAGATTTTCCTAAAATGATATTTCCATATAGCTCTGTTGAGTTCAACTTTAAGGGAACATATCTTAAAATCAAATTGATCAATAAATGTAATTATTGGGATAATTTTCTTGGTTTCATTATTGATGGAAAGCAAGATTCTGTTGAATTGAAGAAAGATGAATCAGAGCAAACAATTACTTTGGCTGAAAACCTTGAAGATGCAGAGCATCATGTCTTTATTTTTAAAAGACAAGATGGCTGTCATCTTATCCAATTGAATGGTTTATTTATTGATGAAGATGGACTCTTGCTTGATAAACTACCAATGAAAAAACGTTGTATGGAATTCTATGGAGATTCTGTTACAGCTGGAGAGGTCTCTGAAGCTGTAGGTTATGAAGGACAATTAGATCCTGAAGATCATATGGGAAGATACTCAAACAGTTATTATTCCTATGCAACCATTGCAGCTAGAGCTCTTGATGCACAGGTGAATTTAGTTGCACAGGGTGGAGTGGCCTTGCTTGATGGTACGGGTTATTTTGGTGATGAAGATTATCTTGGAATGGAATCCATTTATGATAAATGCCAATACAATCCTGATTTAGATTCTGTGACTGAATGGAATTTTTCTGATTACATTCCTCACGTTGTTGTTGTGTCCATAGGTCAAAATGATAATCATCCAATTGATTTCATGAAGGATGACTTCAATGGAGAGGAAGCTCAAAGATGGAGACAGGAATACAAACGATTGATTCTTGATATAAGAAGCAGATACAAAGATGCAACAATCATCCTGCAGACAACTTTACTGACGCATGATGAGAGTTGGGATATAGCCATTGAGAGTGTTCAAAAAGAGTTAGGTGATGACAAAATACATCATCTGATGTACAGACGAAATGGTTCAGGAACTCTAGGACATCTTAGAATATCTGAAGCACAGGAGATGGCTGAAGAGCTTGTGGAATATATAAATGGATTGGAAGGAGTTTGGGAATGATGGGAAAGAAAATTGCATTTATTGGTGGTTCCATAACAGCAGGTTCTGTAGCCAGTTCTGATGAACTGTGCTATGCCCATTTGGTATATGAAGGTCTGTGTAAATTATTGGGTCAATCTTCTGATGAAGTTAGATATATCAACGCTGGAATAGGTGGAACAACCTCTCAATTTGGAGCAGCTAGAGTTGCTTCTGATGTACTTCAGTACAAACCAGATTTGGTCTTTGTGGAATTCAGTGTAAATGATGATGATTCTTATTTCTTTTTGGAATGCTATGAAGGACTTATCAGACAGATCATGCTTGATGAAAACAAACCTAAGATAGTTCTGATTCACAATCTCTTCTACGATACAGGAGCCAATGCTCAGAGAATACATAAATTTTTAGGTGATTACTATGGTCTTCTTTGCATCAGTATAAGAGATTATATATATCCAAGATTACAGAATGGTGTTTTGAATGTAAATGACCTGACTTCTGATATGCTTCATCCAAATGATATGGGACATCGTTTGGTTTCCGACATAATAATAGATGAGCTGAAAAAATATGTTGACGAAAATGATGGTTTCAATAAAATCCCTGATGCGGTGGTCAATAAAGCCATTACCTCCAATAACTATGAGAGTGTCAAATATTGGAATGCATTAAATTCAAATCCAAAATTAGAGGGATTCAAGGTGGATTCTGCTGAAAAGCTAAGTGTGCAGGATGTATTCAAAAAAGGCTTTATTGGAAGGAAAAATGGGGATAAAATAAGCTTTGAATTGAAGAGTACCAAATCAATAGCCATACAGTATCGAAAAACAATAAACAGACCAGCTCCTGTGGCTAGAGCTTCTGTGGATGGAATTGAAATATATACTGTTGAATTGGATGGTAATTTTGAAGAAGAATGGGGGGATTGTTTGTACATTCAAACCTTACCTTTTCCTCTTTCTGAAGGAAATCATAAACTTGAAATTGAGATAATATCTGATGATTCAAATCTGGTCTCAGACTTCTATTTAACTTCAATTCTTACGGTATGATAGATTTAATTTTTTAAAGACATTTGCTTTGAATCGATTCTCCTATCTCTAAAAATAAATGGTACATGATAGGGATATTTTTTATATCTAATTCTAATAGATGTAAATGCCATCTTGATGTATTCATAGTTGATACGTCATTTTTGTATATTGACTAAATAAATTCTACCATTTATCTATGGTGTTCGTATCCCGGGGTGCCTTATGGCTGAGATCAATACTGAAATACCCGTAGAACCTGATCAAAGTAATGTTTGCGAAGGAAGAGATATAACACTGTTAGATTCAAGCATGTGAATGCTTTTTAATAATATATTATAGCGTATTGATTGTAACCTCCCAGGATGTGGAGGATTTTTTATGTCTGAGAAAAAATACGTTTCTTACAGCAGTAGCAACAGCTGTTCTACTGATCTCACCAAACAAATTACTGGATGTCGTTTTTCATTGTCTCCTATGTGCGATGATTACATCTCAATAATTCTAAACGCCTTAAAACATGTTGATACCAGCAAGGTCTGGAGCAACACTGATACTCTTTCAACTGTATATCGAGGAAAGAGAGTTCATGTTGAAGATGCTGTCAAAGCTCTGTTCATCAATGCTTATAAAAAAGATGTGCATATGAGTTTGGAAGCTACATTCTCCAAAGGAAGTCCTGGCGATACTGAGGGAGAGAGCTATCTTGCAGAAGATGACCTTCTGGCTAATGAGCTATCAATAAAAGATATTCATTTCCCTGTTGAATGCAAAATTGCTCTGTATCCATTGGGAGATGGCAATTACATGGATATTATTCCAAATGTTGTGAACACAGCAATTGATCGTGGAATCTACAAGGAATCTGCTCATTACTGCACATTCTTACAGGCAGATGTTCAATCTCTGTTCTCATATATCGACTATGTAAATGAATATTGCGGAAGCCATCTCAGTCACTATGTGTTTGAAGTTACAATGGCAGTCAATCTACCAGAATAATATTGCAGGAGTTTTAAGATGAATTGGAAATTAAAAGATGTTTTGATGATGGGAATAATCAGTGTGTTATTCGGTGTTATTTATTTGGGATGTACCTATGCAGGTGGAATTCTCAGTGGAGTTCTGACTCCAATGGGACTATCTGCTCTTGGATATGAGCCTTTTTATGGTATCTATTTTATGGCAGGTGCTTTTGGTGTTTATGTGATGAGAAAGCCTGGTGCTGGTATCATATCTGAGATGTTGGCTGCTATAATTGAATGCTTGCTTGGAAATTACTTTGGTCCTATAATCATCCTCTCAGGATTGGTTCAAGGTATCGGAATTGAATTATTGATTGCACTTTTCCGTTACAAGAAGTTCTCTTATCCAACAATGATTGCAGCATCTGTAATCTGCTCAGTTCTGACTCTTCTATATAATCTTGTTGTCAGTGGATACAATCAAATAGCCGTTCCTGTTTTGCTTCTTATGCTTGCTGTACGTATCATCAGTGCAATAATTTTCTCCGGTGTTCTTACAAAACTGGTATGCGATAGACTTGCAAAAGCAGGAGTACTTCGTGGCTATGCCGTTGGAAAAGAATTCGCTATGAGTGAAGAGTAGATCATGAAAGTGTGTGAGGCTGCAATAACTGTTGAGGATGTCACCTTCAGATACCAAAAGAGGGTTATTTTAGATCACGTGAGTTTGACAATTCCTGAAGGCAAGATATCTCTGATTATGGGAGCCAGTGGAAGTGGTAAGAGCACGCTCTCACACATTGCATCTGGTTTGCTTCCTGAAGAAGATGAATCTTTGGAGAGTGGTGAGGTCTATGTTTTCAATCAAAATATAAGAAATCTTACCAACAACAGGAGAGCTGAATATGTGACAATGATGTTTCAGAATCCTGATCTTCAGTTCTGCATGGATACTCTCAGAAAAGAGATGCGATTCTGTCTTGAGAACATAAGTGTTCCTAAAGATGAGATGGACAGCAGGATTGAGAGGATTGCAGAGGAGCTTTCAGTTGAATCTCTTCTGGACAGAAAACTGTTCACCCTGTCAGGAGGAGAGAAGCAGAAGGCAGCTCTGTGCTGCCTCAGAGTCATCAAAAGCAGGTGCATAATCCTTGATGAACCCTTTGCCAATCTGGACTCAATTTCTGCGATGAATCTGATATCTTTACTTAAAGATCTCCGTGATGATTTTGGCATGACAATCGTTGCAGTTGATCACCAAATTGATTACTGGAAGGATGTTTTTGACAGCATAATCTTGCTGGGATCAAATGGAAAGATTTTATCTGATGGTATAACTCGTGATACACTCAGCTCTCACTCATCTCTATTCATAAAAGAGGGTGTGTTTTTTCCAGATTATGAGTCATTCAAACAGAACAGATTTGCTTCTTCCATTAGCAATGACAAAGAGATTGTCACTCTTGAAAACCTTGTAATAAGACGTGGGGAAGAATCTAAAAAAGATAGAAGAAGACGATTGAAGAGAAACAAGAGAGGCATCTTCAAACTGGATGAGGCAGATATGATTCTTATAAATCAGAAATCAAAAATCAGCTTCATGAAAGGTTCAATGACTGCCTTACTTGGAAGAAGTGGATGTGGAAAGACCACACTGTTTCTATCTCTTTTGAAGCAGCATTCATATGATGGAACAATTGAATATGATGGAACTGATATAAAAAAAATAAAATTAAAAGAGCTCTCAAACAACGTGGGAATAGTATTCCAGAATCCCATCAATCAATTCATAACTCAGAATGTGTTGGAAGAGGTTAAAGTTAGCATCAAACTTTGGAATAAGACGATTGATAGTGATGAGCTTGATGAGATGGCACTTGATATGCTTGAGGACTATGGACTTAGAGATTACAAAAGACAATCACCATATCTTCTGAGCCAAGGTCAGATGAGACGACTGGCTGTTCTATCGGTATTGGCTGGAGGACAGAAGGTCCTTCTGCTAGATGAGCCAACATATGGTCAGGACAGAAAATCTACAGAGACAATAATGAGTAATCTGAAGAGCAAGATGGAGAGTGATGGACTTACTGTCATATTCACAACACATGATAGAAAATTGGCTGCATCCTGGGCTGATTCAATTTATGAACTGAATGATAAGTCTTTCATCAATGTAACTGAAGAGAGTGAGGGGAGAGAGAGTTTTGAATAATTTGAGAGTTGAAAGATGGAATCCCAGTGTTAAGATGTTCACAGTTCTTCTATCTGTGATATTGCTGTCCTTCCAATATAAGATAATGGTGACACTGGGTGTGTTCTTATTCTGCCTTATTATGATGATATTCTTCTCAGATGCAAGATTTAAATCAATCATCAAGATCCTCATTCCAGCTACTTTTGCAGCTCTGGGAATGTTTGTGATGGGACTCTATTACTCCAAAAACAACAGCATAACAAGCATGGACGTATCAGATATATCCTCTGTACCTTATGCTCTGCGAGCTGCCATGTCCACGAATTTAATCTCAGCAGCTCAGCTTGGATCTAGAATATTGGCATATGCAGGTCTTGGTATCTTCTTCTCTTTGACAACGGATGAGGAATTCTTCATAAGCAGTCTGATGCATCAGTGTCATCTATCTCCAAAGTTTGCTTATGGAATATTGGCAGCAGTCCACCTGGTACCAAACCTTGGGAAGGAATATAAGAATGCAGTGTTTGCCTTCAGAACTCGAGGAATAAGAGTTGGAGTTTTCTCTTTGAAACCTGTATTTGCAATGCTTGTGAACAGCATCTATTGGTCTGAGAACATTGCAATGGCAATGCAATCAAAGGGCTTCAGTGATAATGAGAGCAGAACTTATTACATTGAACCCAAGGTTGGTGTCTATGATATCTTATTATCGATAGCTATCCTGAGTTTGATTGTATTTGCAATAAACAGTGCCCCAATCTAAAATGATAGGGGCAGTTTGAGCTGTTCATATTTCTTTGAGTGTTACTGTTTGATTTCTTTCATGATGGCAGCAACTGCATCATCCATGTTTATTATGCCACTGCCTATGTTCAGGCTTCTGCATATATCACTTACAATTGGCATCTTCAAATTGGCCTGTGAGAGAGTATCAAAATCCCAGAAGATCTCTTCAGGTTTTCCAACTTTAATGACCTTC
>JALNVT010000074.1 GCA_023231265.1 Sphaerochaetaceae bacterium | reverse complement strand
TTTAGCAATGCATGTGGAATGCAAGAAATACAACTCAACAATCAACATAGTATCTTATCTTATCTATTCATATCGTACCTACCTAAAGATGTTCGATAAAGGATATGAGGGATATGTACCAATAAGTGAGACAAGAGCAATCATAAGTGATTTCACTGGTATATCAATCAGATCAATAAACAACACAATTGACCTGCTGAAGAATCTTGAACACATCTCAATAATCAAAGGTAAAGTAAATATAAACGCTGAAGAATATCAAAAACTTCTATCATATAAAGCCGATAATATTTAATAATTTATTTTTTCCATATTAAAACAAGCAATATTTAATATAAACATAAGATTTATTTTATCTTTTATTAGATATTGTTGTTTTTACTCTTCCATAACATAAGCACTCATGATATAAACAGGTTATATTTACTTTTGAGAATATCATTTGCTTTGTTATGGGAAAAATAATTAAAATAAGCCTATATCTACAAGTTTTTCACAAACTTGTACAAATTCTATGTCTCAATGTAAAAATTTTATTTCACACAACTTTATTGTTCATTGGAGATTAATATGGGAACACCTCATAACAACGCCAACAAAGGCGACATTGCTAAGATCGTATTGATGCCAGGAGATCCTCTTCGAGCTAAATTGATTGCTGAAACATATTTAGAAGATGCAGTTCAATATACAACTGTAAGAAATGTTTTTGGTTATACAGGAACATATAAAGGTGTTAAAGTATCTGTTCAAGCCAGTGGAATGGGCTGTCCTAGTATGGGAATCTATTCTTATGAGCTATATTCATATTACGATGTTGAAGCAATCATGCGCATTGGTTCAGCTGGAGCTTTCAGCAAGGAAGCAAAACTTGGTGACATATTATTTGCACAGGGCGTTGCAACAGACTCCAACTATGCAGCCCAATATAAATTACCTGGAACATACACTCCATCAGCAGATTTCCATCTTTTGGAGACTGCAGTTGCAACCTGCAGAGAGATTGATATTCCATTCACAGTTGGAACTGTACTCTGCAGTGATATGTTCTACAACGACAATACATCTTACATGAAAGACTGGCAAAAAATGGGAGTACTTGCAGCTGAAATGGAATCAACAGCTTTATATTGCAATGCTTCTCGTCTTGGTAAAAAAGCACTTTGTATGTTAACAGTATCAGATCAACTTGTAACTGATGAGCATATGAATACTGAAGAGAGGCAGACAAGCTTCACAAAAATGATTACTGCAGCATTGGAGACAGCAATCAAATTATAAACTAGAATCCTTTTTGATAAATTTGATATCTTTCCTTGAGTAAAATTCACCACATTTTTACTCAAGGATTTTTTTTTGCTTTTCAAAGGCGGTAACAAGAATTATGCCTGTAAAAATAGCAATCATTCCAAATCCAAAGCCTTTTGTCAGACTCTCACCTAGAGCAATCAGGCCTATTATAACAGATGAAACAGGCTCAATTATTGAAAGTATTGAGGTCATTCTTCCCCCAATCAATCGAACACAGTAGTTGAATAAAGATGCTGCAACAGTTGTTCCAAGCAGAGAGAGTCCTATCATAGAGACAACTGCACCTCTCATATCAAGAATCTCATGGCGATTGATTCCCTCATTCAGTGCTGGTAAAAACCAAAATGCAGCAGATATCAAAAATATATAGAACATCAATGTGAAGCTGTCTATCTTCTTTATGTCCTCATCTGATAAGAATCTTATATAAAGTGTGTATGTGAGTGCGCTTGCCAATGCAATGAGTGTTCCCTTGATATTGCTTGTATTGGTTGGCCCTATTATCAAGAAGAGTCCAATCAGTGCAATGAAGGTCCCCCAGATTTGTGGTCGTCCGGGCCTCTCTTTATCCTTTACAACAGAGAGAATCAATACAAGTATCGGATATGTAAAATGAAGAACTGTGGTGAAACCAGTTCCAACTAAATCATATGCCATGTAGAGAAAGGCACTTGTGAATGATTGAAAGAAAACAGAGCCAACAATCAATTTAAAAACAGCAGATCTTGGAATTCTCAGATTGCCACCTCGTATCTCAATCACAATAAAGATGCATATAGCTGCAGATAAAAATCTGTAGAACAGTCGTTCTGCAAACTGCAGTCCTGCGACCTCTGCCAGTGTGTTGAAATATCCAAGCATTCCGAAAAAAAGAGAGCTGAGGACGGTAAGTAAGATTCCTAAAATATATTTCTTTCTGTATTCCATTGTCATTCGATCCATTACATATAAATTTTTTGAAATAAAAATCCAGCCATCATTTAGACTGGATCTATCTGCAGTAATATCAATTACACTCTTCTACGTCTGAATCCTCTTGGATTGAACTTGAGAAGAGGAGCAGTTTCATTGATGACAACGATATTTGTGCTCTCTCTCTTCTTCTCAAACAGACTCACCATAACAGTTCCCATTATTATAAATAAAACACCATAGCCAAAGCCATCTGATAGTTTTTCATTTAAAACAACACACCCTATCAAAACAGAGGTCAGTGGATCAAATATTGAGAGTATTGATGTCATTCTACCACCAATGTTTCTTACACCATAATTGAATAGGGTGCAAGCCACTATTGTACCAGGTATTGCAAGTCCAAGTATTGATAAAGAAGCTCTGTAGATGTCTATTGGAACAGGATTCTTCATCACTTCAATGCAAGATGGGAAGAACCAAAAGATTGAGGATATTGAGAACACGTAAAACATCAGAACAAGTCCATCAAGATTTTTCGCATAGTCTTTTGCAAGCATGCGGACATACAAGGTGAATGTGATGGCACTCAGAAGTCCAAGGAACACTCCAAGGGCATTAGTTGCACTGACTGGGCCTATGACAACAACAAGACCAAAGAAGGCCATAGCTGTCCCGAGCAGCTGCATTCTACCAACTCTCTCTTTATCTATTGCAATGGACATGAGCAGAACCATTATTGGATATGTAAAACTCAAAACAGTTGCAAAACCTGTTCCAATGTAATCATATGCTCTGAACAGAAGATAGCTTGTCAAACTGAAATAGAGGATTGAACCAATCACAAGTTTATAAAGAGAGCCTTTGGGCAATCTCAGATCTTTATGTTTGATTTTGATGATGATATACAGCACGATTGCTGCCACTAAGAATCTAAAAAATATCCTTGAAGTTGTAGATAAACCTGCATCCTGACCAACGCTTGAGAAAATACCAAGCATTCCAAAAAATATGGAAGATATCAAAGCAGAGCCCACTCCTAGAAAGTAAGTACTTTTACTTTTCATAATTAGAACTCCAGAAACAAATTAGCGCCGAATACGAATTCATTCAGCATCAAAAATAATTTTAAGCAATATCTTTTCCAACGAACCTTAGATATTCTTAAATAAACCAGTTGTAATAATTAAAATGAAAAGTGCTTTTACTGTATAAAAAATACTCTATCGGTAGTGATTCATTTCGACGTGATAGTACAGTTTTATATGAGCAAAGTAAACATAAAAATGGATTTTTTTTAAGTTTTTTTCATTAATTTTTCTGCAAGAAAAAATTCGCTGTCTGATGATGAATTTGAAGTAATTTCGCAGACTTTTTACCACCCTTTTCGTCCCAATAAAATTCAATATTTTTAAATCCAATATCTCTATATATATGGCTTACTGCTTGCATCATAGTCAAAATATTCAGTCAATATTGCTCTCTCATATATGATGGAGCTCCTCATTAATTGGAATGAAAAATCACCTTCCAAAACCATTTGGGAAAAAATATGCTATTATTTGTTGATAAGCCAACTAATAATTACTATCTTATAAATATAATTGGTAAGCCAACTAAATAAGGAACATTAAATGAACACAAAAATAAAAAGATCAATGAATACACTGAACAGAATAAATAGAAAATTATTTACCTCAAATGAGGGAAATGAAGAATCTCTGATTGGAACAGGACAGATAAACATTCTAAAAGAGATCATCGATAACAGGAATATAAATCAAGATGCACTTGCAAGCAACTTGAACTTAGACAAAACAACAATTGCTAAGGCTGTGAAGCGTTTGGAATCAAAAGATTTGATTACAAGAAAGAGAAGCGAGCATGATCGCAGAAAGAACGAGCTTGCTGCAACAAAAAAAGCTCTGATTGTAGAAGAGAAGATGAGAGAGCACATAGACCAATACTCACAATCATTATTTGAAGGAATCAGTGAGGAAGAAATAGACAGATTTGAAATAACTCTTGAAAAGATAGAGAACAATATTGAAAGGAATAGAACAATGAAAAACGATAAAAAAGATAAAATTATGAAGATGTTGTGTGCTATAGAAGAGAATGAGAATGTGGATATCAAGAAGCTATCAGGTCTTTTAGATAAAGATGAAGAGAAGATAAAGAAAAGAGTCAAAAAAATGATGGACAGAGATCTTGTTGAAGAGAGAGATGGATATCTTTATGTGATCAGCAGATCAAAAGAACATGGCATGGACAGCAAGAAGAAAGAAGATCATGGAAAGTCAAAAGCAAAGAAAGAAGTTTTGAAGGCCATAATGAAGAACTCAGGTCTCAGTAAGGAAGATCTCAAACAGCACACAGATTTAGAGGAACAGGAACTTGATTCACTGCTCGCTCACTTTGAAAGCAAAGGTATACTTGAGATCAGAGATGATAAACTATTTGCAGACAGAGATGCTGTCAAACACATCAGAAAACATAAGTAAGAGTTCAGGAATGATTTAAAGCTCAAAATATCTTAACAAATAGAAGGAAATTGAAAATTGGAAAATCAATAGATAAAATAAAAATATCCACAACAAAATATATTGGAAAAAAGATTGAAGCAGATGGAACTGTAACTTTCAAATTTCAGATACCTGAGAATCTGAAGTGGTCTGAGGGCACACATTTCCATCTTGCTTTCAGTGACTTCATCAAAGACTCAAAACCAGATACAGATCTTGTTAGATCTTTCTCAATCATGAGCATGGAGAATGAAAGATACATAGGTTTCACAACAAGAGTTAAGGATGATTGCTCTCTGTATAAAAAGAGATTGATGAAGTTGAAAACTGGTGATGATATGTTCATCTTCAAATTCAGAAACAATATGAAACTCAAAAGAGAGGGCAGACCCGTTGTTTTCATATCCATGGGAGTTGGAATAGCAACATTCAGGCCTTTGATAAAAGAGTTTGTTAGAGATTCAAATGAGATAACAAAACTTACAAATATAAATATCGATTCAAGCAGAAGCTATGTCTACAACGATGAGATCAAATTGATATTGCAGGATAACTTCATCAATCATTATGTCTCTTCTAGAAAAGAGCTATATGAAAGGATTGATGAGTGTCTATCAGACAGCACCAATCTATATTACATTGTTGGATCAGATAAATTTCTAAGAGTCATCAGAGCCTATCTAGTGGAGCATTCAGTAGATCCATCAGATATCACAGTCGATAAGAAGGCAGAGGTTCTTGTTGATTTCTTCAACGAGGAGCAATAGTTATTAAAACTTGTTTGATGAATCACTGTTTTACTGAATACACCGAATATGAGCTGCCAATTTGATAACCCAATTTTTTAGCTAGAGAAGCAGAGCGCAGATCCATTGCATCCCAACCTGGATATATATCTCTCCTCACACATTCAAGAATCAATTTTGCACCACATGATGCAGCTAGTCCCCTGTTTCGATACTCCTTCAGAGTATCAATTTCAATTTCGATGGAATCATCATAGACCACATAGGAGGATGCACCTGATACCAACTTTGCATCTTCATATACAACAAAGCCAATACCTCGATCATGAAAATCATCATAGCTTTTGAACTGAGAGCAAAGGTCCATTGACCAGGAATTGCTTAGAACATCTTCATAGATTCTCTCATCAATGCTCTTCATTGTAAAATTATCATCCAAGCTATTGATGTAGAGAGATAGAGTTTTTAAATCAAAACCACCTGAGTCTTCCTTCATCTTATATCTTGTTGATTTTTTAACTCGATCACCGAGAGCTCTCTCAACACATTCATCCCAAGCTTCATTTTCTACTGTAATTATTGGACAGGCAGAAGTCTCAATCAATCTTTGATCAGTAACTCCTGCAAAGAAGGCAAAATCTCCAACTGTTATTCTACAGGATTTAGGACTCATCTCATCATCCACTTCAGCACATCCCATGTACCCCTGCAGGTATGAACTGACCAAGCCATCATTCCAATTTTTAAAGATATCTTTAACTTTCTCTCTTTCTACCATATTGAATCCTTCTGTTGATGCAAGAACTGTTTGTATTTACCATAATAATCTCTGCAGCTCACCTTTTCAACAGAGCCTACAGCAGAATTCAATTATGAAAGATGATCTTTAGGAGAGAGAAAAATGCAGTTATAAATTCATACAGAACAATTTAAAAATATATCAGACGTATTTTAGGCACTTTGAGGCTGTAAATTGAGATATAAAAATTTTGTTTGGAATAATTATTTTTGAACCTTATTTCATAATTCTTTCAATAAATTATTATGCACCCTAATTTTACATAAAATGATATATAAAAATATTTTAAATACTTCACAAAAGTTAGCCAACATAAACATGGGGTATGTTGCATTTTGCTAACAAATCAAACAAATAAACCTTTCTCTTTTTATTTTGTTAGTCTTATAAAACATCACCCTTGTTAGCTCAAACTAACCATATTTAGAGTCTCTTATGAAGAACAGATTGAAGAGCTTCTTAAATATCTCACTTATTGCTTGAGTTCAATCAATACAGCACAGATCATATTTATACTTAACACATCGCTCTCATTCTGTTAGATGAGTGACTGTCTTGGTGTGGAATGATGAGCCCTAATTTCAACTTCTTATGGATTGAGGTGATCATTATTTATTTCCAATTAGCTTTAACTCATCATTCACTTGCTATATAATTGAAGGACAAGGAAGGATATTGACTATGAAAACAATTTATTTAGCAGGTGGCTGCTTTTGGGGTGTGGAGCATTTTTTTTCATTGGTCCCAGGTGTTGTTAAAACTACAACAGGATATGCAAATGGAGATGCTTTGAATCCTACTTATGAAATGGTATGTTCTAAAAAATATAAATTCGCAGAGACTGTAAAAGTAGACTTTGATGAGAGCGTCATAACTCTTGATAGATTGCTTGATAAGTTCTTCATGATAATAGATGTAACATCTCTGAACAAACAAGGTGGAGATGTAGGATTGCAGTACAGAACAGGTATTTACTATACAGAGGAAGCAGATAGAGCTTTTGCAGAGAAGAAGATGACTGAACTTCAGAAATCTCACTCAAAACCAATAGCAATTGAATTGGTTGAGTTGAAGAACTTCTACAATGCAGAGGACTATCATCAGGATTACTTGAATAAGAATCCAAATGGATACTGTCACATACCTCTTGCAATGTTTGAAAAAGCATCACTATAACATACAACAAAAGCACTGAAATAATCAGTGCTTTTATTATATGAATCATTCAGTTTTAATATTCAACTGTCTCATCTTCCATCAATATTGCAGATGGGACCTTTCCAAGACCTGGCATTGTCATAACAGAGCCTGTCAGAGGAATGATAAAATTTGCTCCAGCTGATAAATTCACAGATCTCACAGTGACTGTGAAATCCTTTGGAACTCCAAGAACTTTTGGATTATCTGATAGAGAGTTTGGTGTCTTTGCAATGCAGACATAGGAATCACAGAATCCCATATCTTCATACATCTTTATCTGCTCATTTGCTCTGTCTTTATACACAACATCTTTTGCACCATATATATTTTTAGCTATTGTAGATATCTTCTCTTTGATAGGAGATCTCAAATCATAAAGAGGTCTGTAATTGCCCTCATCAGAATTCACCATATCAACAACTTTATGAGCTAGATCTACAGTACCCTCTCCACCTTTCAAGAAACCATCTAAGAAAGATACAGTGTATCCCTCTTTTTCACACCACTGAGTCAGTGCATCAATTTCACTCTGTGTATCAAATTCAAAGTGGTTGATGGCAACTACTATTGGTATGTTGAATTTCTTTACATTCTCGATATGAGCTTTGAGATTATCAACCCCACACATAAGGGCCTCTACATTTTCTTTTTCAAGATCTTCGTAAGCAACGCCTCCATGCATCTTCAGGGCTTTGACTGTTGCAACAACAACTGCACCTGATGGTTTGAAGTTACCATCTCTGCATGCAATATCTAAGAACTTCTCAGCTCCTAAATCTGCTCCAAATCCCGCTTCTGTTATTGTTATAGGTGCCAATTTCATTGCAAGCTTGGTAGCTATGATTGAATTGCATCCATGAGCAATGTTTGCAAATGGTCCACCATGCACCAACACAGGATTGTGTTCCATTGTCTGAACCAAATTTGGTTTCAATGCTTCTTTCATAAGCTTCATAACAGCATTTGATACTTTCAAATCAGCTACAGTTATAGGCTTGTTATCATAAGTGTAAGCCACAATTATTTTCTTGATTCTCTCATGGAAGTCTTTTGAATCTCTAGCAAGACATAATATTGCCATCATCTCTGATGCAACAGTGATAACAAAGTGGTCTTTTCTTTCAATACCGTTGTATTTTCCAATACCTACTGTGATGTTTCTAAGAACTCTGTCATTCATATCAATTGCTCTTGTCCAAACGACATGCTCAGGATCTATGTTCAATTCATTACCCTGATAGATAGAATTATCTAATACTGCTGCTATCAAGTTTATTGAGGAGGTCAATGCATGAAGATCACCTGTAAAATGAAGATTGATCTCATCTTTGGGACCAATTGAAGCCAAACCACCACCAGTAGCCCCACCTTTAAGTCCAAATACAGGTCCAAGTGAAGGTTCTCTCAAGCACAGCATTGCTTTCTGATTTATCTTACCCATTCCTTCAGCTAGAGCGATGGCTGTTGTGGTCTTGCCCTCTCCTGCTTTTGTCGGAGTGATGGATGTAACAAGTACAAGCTTACCATCTTTTTTTTCAGCGAATTCTTTGTTGATAGCTGGGTCTATTTTAGCTTTATATCGACCATAAGGTTCAATAAAATCCTCTTCAATACCTGCACTCTTTGCAATCTCTCCAATCGGTAAAAGATCCATGAAGCACCTCCTTAAAGGCTATAAAATATCTAGGGTTGTAATATAACATATCTTATTAATAATATTCAAAGGGATTTATTAAAATTTAATGTTTTTTGCAACAATTACTAGCTCAAAATATTTAAATCTGTTGCATAGTAACCAGATAGTATAAATATATCTTATTTTTGCAACAAAAATACATCAGAAATACAATATTTACACTATATCAATTTGGCACATCTTCATTGCTTCAATTGCTCTATAATGACTTTCAGGAACAACTCCAGCACATAATTTTTCTTCAACGAGAATTGGAATTTCTGGGAAATTTGCTTTCATCAACATGGCATTTGATATAACACAGATGTCAGTACAGAGTCCAACTAGAGTGATGCTCTCAATATGCTCTCTTTTAGATAGAGTTCTCATATATTCTTCAAGTTCTGTACTTCCAAATGTTGGTTTGTTGAATGGTTTTTCTTCAACATAGGAAAGTAATTTTTGAGAAATTTGCCAGCCTTCTGTACCTTCAATACAATGAGGAACAGGAAGGTGCTTTCCTTCTTGTGTTTCCATATAATCTGGTTGATGAGTATCACGTGTAAAAAGGACCTTGCCATCAAAGTCTTTCACTCTCTCAACCACACCATCAACAATTTTTTCTGCTTCAGGAGTTCCTAGAGCACCATCAATAAAATCATTTTGCATATCTATGACCAATAGAACATTCATCTTCTCTCACTCCAATTCTTAGATTTTTCAATAACATATGTATATAAAATACCCATCATGAGACAAAATGTCTATAAAAAAAGAAGATACACGACTATTTTGCATGCTCTTCTTCTTAAATATGGTATCAACTCTCTAAATGATGAATATCATCATTTGAATCTATTGTAATAAACAAATGAATCCAGACTTACATTTGGACTTGGTTTACAAGGAGTCTTTGGCTCTCCAATTGGTAAGACTGCTCTTATTATTTTGTCCTTTGGAACATTCAATATTTTTCTCAATGCTTTATTTATTTTTGGCATCTTT
>JALNVT010000073.1 GCA_023231265.1 Sphaerochaetaceae bacterium | reverse complement strand
GCAGGATGAGTTGGGATTTCTGTTGATTGTGGGATCTTATTATCAGCTCATATCATCAAAACCAGATTACTCCTACAGTCATGAAAGAAAGCTCTATACAACACTTGAGCAGACAATACAGGAAGGTATTGATCAGGGTTATTTCAGAGAAGATACGAATAAAACAGAGATAGCAGAGATGTGCTTGCGCCTAGGAAGAGGCGATATTTTAGATTGGTGCATGCAGGGGGGAACCTACAAGCTATGTGATTTAATTGTGAAGGATCTGAAGCTCATGCTTCATTCAATAACAATAAAATAATTTAGATCTAAGATGGGGTCAAAAAAAGTGCAGTTCCATTGGATACTGCACTTTTATTGTTCATCAGTCTTTCTTTTCAAGCTCTCTTATGATCTCATGCATTTTCATGCATCTCTCAAAGTTACCTGAGAACTTATGTTCATCAAGACTCTGTATTGGCATTGTTGCCATTGATGTTGAGCTTATGAAGGCTTCATCGTAAAAACCACTTTTGACTTTCTCAAGAGTTGGAGCTTCCATTATAATATTGAAGTTCAGATCTCTTGCAGCTTTCATAACACGGATACGAGTTATTCCAGATAGAACAACATCATCAGGAGCTGTGTATAAATCATTACCATGAAATGCGTAGAAGTTGGAACGAGTTCCTTCTAAAAGCTCTCCATTGCGATTTTCTAAGATGGATTCAAATCCACCTCTGTCTTTTGCATCCTTAAGTGCCATGTAGCTCATAAGAAGATTGCTTGTTTTATATTGAGGCCAAAGTCTCTCTCCCTTATAGGAATAAGTTATAATACCGTTCTCATAGAGAGATTCATCATAAGAGAGAATAGGAGAGGCAGTTATGAAGATCTCACTTTGAGGTCCTCCAATTACCAAAATTCTGACTGATGCTTTATCAATATCATCAGCTTTTATAAGAAGCTTTACCCAGCTCTTTATTTCTGATTTTGAGAATATCAAATCCATATCAAGTCCTTCTGCAGAACCTTTCAAACGTTTCATATGATCTTCAAAAAATATTGCTCTGGCATCCACAACTCTAAGTGATTCATAAATTGAATAACTGAATTGCATCTCTCTTTTGGTAACATTGACAAGTGCATCTTCCACCTTTACCAACTTACCATTTTTAATAGCATGTGTTCCAACCATTTTTCTATCCTTTACATATTATCTAAATCTGGATATCTAAGCAGCTCTCTAGGCTTTGAGCCATTAGGAGGTCCAACAATTCCTTGTTCCTCCATCTCCTCAACCAACCTTGCAGCTCTATTATATCCAATTCTTAATCGTCTCTGTAAAAATGATGCAGATGCACTCTTTCTCTCTGTTACAATCTTAAGTGCAGCAGACCAGAGGTCATCTTCATCATTTGCTGAAGATGATGAATCATAAGAATCATCTTCCTCTTCTTCATAACTTTCAAAGTATGATTCATCAATGTAATCTGTAGCACCCTGAGATTTTGCAAACTCAACAATGTTCTCAACTTCATCATCACTCAAGAACACTCCCTGAAGTCTTGATACAGATTTACCATTCTCACTCAAAAGCATGTCGCCCTTTCCAAGTAAGTTCTCAGCACCTGTACTGCTTATGATGGTTCTTGAATCCTGAGTTGATGTAACAGCGAATGCAATACGGGTTGGAAGGTTGTTCTTGATGACACCAGTAATTACATCAACAGATGGTCTCTGTGTTGCAAAAACAAGGTGTATGCCAACGGCTCTACTCATTGCAGTCAATCGAGCTACTCGATCATCAAGGTCCTTTCCTGCTGTGCTCATCAATGATGCAAATTCATCGATTATTACAACGATATAAGGCATCTTAACAACAGCAAGTTTGCTTGTTTTGATCTTCTCATTGTATGACTTTATGTTTCTGACATTCATTCGTGAGAGCATCTTATTACGTCTTTCCATCTCATCTATACAGAAATCAAGAGCTTTAAGTGCTCTCTTTGTTTCTGTTATTACAGGAGTCAGAAGATGAGGAATATCATTGTAAATGGTGAGCTCAACAACCTTAGGATCAACCATTATCAATCTCACATCTTTAGGAGATCTTGTATATAGAATTGAACATATCAGTGAGTTTATGCACACACTCTTACCAGAACCTGTTGAACCTGCAACAAGCATATGAGGAGAGGTTGCAACATCAAATATCTTGCACTGACCATAGAGGTTTCGCCCCATTGTCATTGGAATGGCCATTTTTTCAAAATCTGTTTTTGTCAGAATTTCTTTGAATCCTACAATATCTCGCTTTGGATTTGGAATCTCAACACCTACGGCTGTCTGCCCTGGAATTGGAGCCAAAATTCTTACTTTCTCTGCTGCAAGATTCATTGCAATATTATCACTTAAATTTGTAATTGAATTCACCCTGATACCAGGATCAGGGACAATCTCAAACATTGTGACAGTTGGACCTTTTACAATGTTTCTGAGCGTCACGTTGTATTTGAACTCTGCAAGAGTTTCAATCAGACGTACAGCTTTATTCTTTGTTGTCTCATCAATTACATTTGATGTGACAGGATAATCCTTCACCAAATCAAGTGGAGGGAATCTGTATTTTATTCTGGCACTCTCAACTACATTTGAGCTTCCAAGTCCTGCAATTGCAGATTCGAGGTCATCTTCTTCCTCGATAACTTCTTTTACAGTGTCTTCTTTCTCATCTACAAGTCTTGCTCCACCAACAGGCTTTGCAGTGCTGTTGTAGTTACCAACTGCAACAGAATTATCGCCTAAAGGTCTCTCAATGTTGCTTGCATCACCATTACCAGCTAGTTGAGAGGTGACAGCTGAACTGTCTCTCTTCTTCTTCATGTCAGCAATCTCACTCTCACTTGGATGAGGTATTGCATGATATCTCTGATTTGATTGAATCTCTGGCTTATCATCAGATTTGGTTCTGTCCTCTACCTCTACATCAGTGACATCTGTGACATCCGGTCTGTGCATGGACATACTTGTGGTCAGTTGATCGATGAAAGATTTCTCTTTTACCCCTCCCCCACTCTCTTTGCTATCTTTTTTATTTCCACCAGAAAAGTTCACATTCTTCACAGTAGCATTTTCAAATGTAGCAGTTTTTGCAGGTTCATTTATTCTCTCCAATATTTCATTCATGAATGGAGATATTGAAGAACCACTGTCATTCGCCTTTGTTTGAACAGCGCTCTCATTTGAACCCTGGTTCTTCTGAGTGGCATTAACAAGATGACCACTGGCCATGATATTTTCAACAGAAGATCTAGATTCTTCTCTGTTGTTTGTTGTCTTTGCAGGGCTACTCTTTGCAGAGAAAAAGTTGTTGGTTATGTTTTTAACAGTTTGAACATCTTCTTTAGATGGTTCAGTAAATTCCTTAACAGCTTTGCTCAAAGGAGGAATTGAATTTTCTTTAGTTGCCTTTTCAAGAGTGCTGACTCTGCCAGTTTTCTTATTCTTACCATTTATAACTCTCATTCTCTCTTCAACATTTTTCTTTGCCAGTTCAAGAGTTGAAAGCGAAACAGTCTGATGATTTTTTACATCACCTGCAGATTGATTTGATTTATTCTCGCTGCTCTCTGGCTTTTTCGAAACAGCGGCACGTGAGATCTTAGGCTCTGTTGAATCAGGAACATTGCTGAATTGAGTGATGTTTTCTTTTGTAGGATTCACATCATAGACCTTGCCCTTATCTGTGAATGTAAGAGGTGGAACATCAACAGGAATTGGAATATCAATTCCATCTGTGTTTCCGTTTGTAAGAGGTTTAACTCTGACTCTCTCACTCTCAATACGTGCTTTATTGGCCTCTTCTGCCTCTTTCTGTTTGGCAATGATCTTCTTCTCAATCTCGATTTGGTTTTTAATCAAATGAGTTTGATACTTCTCATTTAGAATTGTACAGATAGGAGATATTATCATAAGAAGTACAACCTCACAGATAAGTACCATAATCAACTTTGCAGAGAACAGATCTGGTGAGATG
Organism: Sphaerochaetaceae bacterium; assembly: GCA_023231265.1. Lineage (GTDB taxonomy): Bacteria > Spirochaetota > Spirochaetia > Sphaerochaetales > Sphaerochaetaceae > Pleomorphochaeta. The sequence goes on along the minus strand of JALNVT010000073.1, from coordinate 6,170 downwards.
TTGTTGTTCTCAAAATATTGAACAAGATATGGAGGAATATTTCCTGTATATGCTTGGTCAGATAGCAGTTGTAGAGTATATATTGAAGCTATAGATAAAAACAGTTGAATTGTTGCAAATGGTCTGTGTTTTCTGATTGATAGAAAAGAAAAACCAATTATAGCAACAACAACAGATGTCGGAATCAAACCAATTGTTGAGCCAGTGATGAATGAAAAGTGGGGTTTGAGCAATGCAGTGATTATGCTTGAGATATCTATAAGAGAAGATGGCTTACCTAAGATAGCAATTGCAGTAGTTGCAATGCTTGTAAACCCTAAAATTATAAAAACGATACCAATAATCAAAAGGATCTTGCTTTTGCGTTTTTTAATCTTGATGTTGGCTCTGAGCAAACTATCTCTTTTTTTCTTCTCTTTCTTTTTAGATAGAGTAGGAGACTCTTTTTTTGCCGATTTCTTGGGCGCTTTTTTTGAAGCCTTCTTCTCTGCCTTGATTTCTTTTCTACTCTTCTTTGCAGAATTACCTTTACTTTTTGTATCTAATTCGGGATTTACATCCTCTTTTATTTTCTTTTTCACAACAGTCTCTCTTTAATATGTATAACAACCTTTAATTAAAAAGGAAACAATTTTTTTCAATGAGTCTATAATACCATAAAAAAATAAACATATCGACAGAATAATAAAATTCCTTTGAAAGAGATATCCTATCTTCGACAATCAATGGATTGTGTCAAATTTCATATGAGAGATAAAAAAGAAAAGATGTTATGGCAATGGCGGCAATAACGAACTGTGATGGGGATAAGAATTTTCTATTTTTTAAAGAAAACATTATGAAAGCTAAAAATAAAATGAAAGAGCTTGTTGGATAGATTCCCTCAACTGATTCAGTATAAGAGATAAAAGGGATTATAGCATTGGTAATACTCACAGACACTGGCAGCAAGAAAACTGGCCAATTCATTATAACAACAGTTGTGAAGAACATGCAGAACAACCCCATACAGAGAAATATGATTCCCATAACGTTAAATAAATTTCTTATTGGCTTTGCTGCTTGCATTGTACTTTCATCAAATGTAATATCTTTAAATTTAAAGTCACTGTGCTTATCATCCATCAGGTGCATCTCCCTTCTAATTATTTCCCTTACTTAATAATAGCATGAAAATTTACAATTTAGATATTTAATTTATATATATAAAAATGGAGTCAAAAAAAGAGCCAGTTGATTTAGGACTGACTCCATATTTTCTTAAATTTTATTATAAATTTAGCTGACTTTATAAACAGTCTGGTTCAAGTTGTTCTTACCACGGGTTTCAATTCCACTGTTACAATCTTTAGAGAATTCACCAAACTTCCTTCCAACCTGATCTCTTATATCTATATCATAAGAGAACCACTCTGCATCGTTGTTATATGCACTCTGCAGTGTGAAGTAATATCCTGGTTTTATAGCTTTTGCTTTGATCTCCACCTTTTTCAACAACTCTTCAATTTCTTTATTTTTATCCATACTTCTCCTCCAATATATTAAGTCTGAATTTGTCATTCATTAAAATAACTTAATATATAATACCATATAATTTAAATTCATGGGAAAATATTTATAAATACATTACTATCAAAGAAATAGTTGAGCTGATTAATTGCATTCAGATTTCGTTTGCATATGATTGACTGCTCAAAAGAGATATCTGCTGCCTTTATGAAGTGAGACATCACTAAAAATATTGCTATAAAGATAAACTTCATAATGTTCAAAAAAACAAAAAGCAAAATATTCACTTCTGAAAGTGTCTATTTTGCTTTTGTTGTTATTTGAATCTTGTTTCAATGACAGTGGTGCCAGTTGCAAGACTTTTTTGAACATTGATTATTCTTTGGTTTTTAGAACCTCTGAACTGCAAGGTAATATCTTTGAGATCATTTACAAACTTACCATCCACGAGAATATCAATTCCAGCTAAAAGAGTATCTGTGTATTCAGTATACTTCTTTCCACCAGGAATCAGATCTTCATCAAACAGATATCCAGTGTAGGCCCATACTGTTTTTTTTGGATAGGTAGCTTTTACCAAAGTCACCAATTCAGAAAGAACCTTTTGATTCTCTTGCTCCATGGGCTCTCCACCAAGAAGCGAGAGTCCTGCTATATGATTAGGTTTCAAAGAAGTCATTATCTGTTTGACGGTATCTTCAGTGAAGACCTCACCATATTTAAAATCCCAAGTTTCAGGATTGAAACATAGCTCACAGTGGTTTCGACAGCCAGAGACAAATAAAGCTGTTCTGACTCCCTCACCATTTGCTATATCACAATATTTTATATTACCATAATTCATTATAGATGCAGTACCCTATCCTTTATTTCAGCAGTTCTACCTTGGTTCCAGAATTGAGTTCCAATGTAACCACATGTTCTTCTTGCTACATTCATCTTTCTCTGGTCTGTGTTACCACAGTTAGGACATTTCCATCCAAGCTTGCCGTCTTCGTGTGTTACAATTTCCATCTCACCATCATATTCACATACCTGACAGAAATCTGATTTGGTGTTCAGCTCTGCATACATGATATTTTCATATATGTAGTCCAGAACTGACATTACAGCTGGAATGTTGCTCTTCATATCTGGAACTTCAATATATGAAATAGCTCCACCTGGGCTCAATCTCTGGAATTCAGATTCAAAACCAAGTTTTGTGAATGCATCAATCTGTTCTGTTACATGTACATGATATGAGTTTGTGATGTAACCCTTATCGTTGATACCTTCAACAACGCCAAATCTCTGCTTGAGCAGCTTTGCAAACTTATATGTTGTTGATTCAAGTGGTGTGCCATAAACAGAGAAGTCAACATTGTGCTGTTTCTTCCATACATCACATGCATCGTTCATGTACTGCATGACCTTAAGAGCAAATGGTTTTGCAACTTCATCTGTGTGAGATCTGCTTGTCATGTATTTAACACATTCATAAAGACCAGCGTAACCCAAAGAGATTGTTGAATAACCGTTGAACAACAATTTATCAATGCTCTCACCCTTTTCAAGTCTTGATAGAGCACCATATTGCCATAGAATAGGAGCTACATCACTTGTTGTTCCTAATAATCTGTTGTGTCTGATCATAAGAGCTCTGTGGCACAATTCAAGTCTCTCATCAAAGATCTTCCAGAATGTGTCGTAGTCGCCTTCTGATGATAGAGCAATATCTACAAGGTTGATTGTTACAACACCTTGGTTGAATCTACCATAGTATTTTGATTTACCTTCAGCATCTTTGTAAGGAGTTAAGAATGATCTGCAACCCATGCATGTATAGCAGTCGCCATCTTTTGTCTCTTTCATCACTTTCTCTGAGATATAATCTGGTACCATGCGTTTTGCTGTACATTTTGCAGCAAGTTCAGTCAGTGCATAATATTCACTCTCTGGTTTTATATTGTTCTCTTGAAGTACATATATAATTTTAGGGAATGCTGGTGTTATGAACACACCTGCTTCATTCTTGACACCTTGAATTCTCTGCTTCAACATCTCTTCAATGATTTTAGCTAGATCGTCTCTGGTTCTTCCTGGTTCAAGTTCATTCAAATACATGAATACAGTAACAAATGGGGCTTGTCCGTTTGTTGTCATCAGTGTGATGATTTGATATTGAATCATCTGAACACCACGTGTTATCTCTTCGTTCACGCGGAACTCAACAAGTCTCTCTAACTCTTCTTCTGTATATTCTTTTCCAACAATTGCCATCTCTTCAATGACAGTAGATCTGATTTTCTTTCTTGATACATCTACAAATGGAGCCAGGTGACTTAAAGTGAAAGATTGTCCACCATACTGACAACTTGCAACCTGTGCAATGATCTGTGTTGTGATGTTACATGCAGTTGCAAAACTGTGTGGTTTTTCAATCAATGTTCCTGAAATAACTGTACCGTTTTGAAGCATGTCTTCAAGATTGATCAAATCACAGTTGTGCATGTGCTGTGCAAAGTAATCTGCATCATGGAAGTGAATGATACCTTGATCATGTGCTTCTGCGATATCTTCATCAAGTAAGAATCTTCTTGTAACATCCTTACTTACCTCACCAGCCATGTAATCTCTTTGAACAGAAACAACAGTTGGATTCTTATTGGAGTTTTCTTCTTTAACTTCTTCATTCTCACATTCTATGAGGCTCAAGATATGTTCATCTGTTGTGTTTGTCTTTCTTACCAGTGCTCTTTTATAACGATATTTTATATAAGCTTTTGCAAGTGCTTTTGCTTTAGCATCAATCAATTCATTTTCAACTCTGTCCTGTACTTCTTCAACAGGAATGCTGTCTTCAACAATGCTATCCGCAACATTATTAGAAACTGTCTGGATTCCTTTCATGCCTAGTTTTTCGTTATCTTCTACTTCTTTGTTTGCCTTTTCAATTGCTAACATGATTTTACTGATATCAAAATCTACTACTTTTCCATTTCTTTTAACTACTTGCATCTATATTCCCCAATTCTATCATTTGTGTTGAAACTCAATTCTAAAAACAGCTTTAAAATTTGGCACATAGTTGCCCAACGAGGTTCCATTTTCAATTAATTTCAACAGAAACCACAATTTAGCAAATTACGGTGTATTTTAGAGTTTTACAGAATCAACTTAACAAAAATCTAGGCTTTCTAGCCGATTTAGATCTCTTTACCTATTTACCATATATAGTGGTAAATTATTATTTCCTTCTAAGTCTTACACTATTTATGCCCATAATTGCAACCACTCAAATAAAATTTTTTCAAAAAAATTTGGACCATTTTTTGCATGGGCATTCTACTGAAATAGATAGCTATTTTCTCAAAAATCACTTAAACCCATGGTATATAGTGAATTATCTAAGGATATCATGAGGGCTCAAAAATTTATAAACTTCCAAGTTAGGCACACTGCAAATACAAACCCCAATTAAATATTCTTCCTAAATTTTTTTTATTTTTTTTCTAGTTACCAGTTATTTGTACCACATTTTTTAGGAGGCATAAAAAAAAGCTAGAATCAATCTAGCTTTTTTATGAAATTGCAAACTTTGTTATTTTGCTCTTTGCAAGATGCACAACTTTCTTGAAGCATCAAACATTGGAGGATCCAATTCTTCAATGACATTTGTCCATTTTGTTGTGCAGTTATCTTCAACAACTGAAAGTTCAGCAAGCAGTGTATCAGCCTTTGCTTTGTAAGCACAGACATGTGTTGAATCCTTGCAGATCTTATCAACATCATCCAAGATATCAAACAATGGATGAAAGGCTCTGAATGTTATTATATCAAACTTCTCATCAACATCTTTGATGTCCTTAGGTACCACACTCACTCTACCATTCAATCTGCAGGCAACAATGACATTATTCAAGAAACTAACACGACGATTCATTCTCTCAACCAATGAAAACTTATAATCAGGGAAAGCTATTGCAAGTACAATTCCAGGAAATCCTGCACCACTTCCTAAATCGGCAAATGTTACATCTTCCTTTCCTTCAATCAATTTCTTTATGACAGGAACAGCTGCAAGACAATCACCTACATGACGAATCAAAATATCATCGCCTTCAGCTCCTACCAATTTATATTTTGGATTGAAAAGTTCAATCTCACTTACAAACCTTAGCATCTGCTTGTTCTGCTCATCACTGAATTCAAGTCCCAATTCATTTACAATTCTTGAAAGTAATTCTTCGTATTTCATTATTTCCTACTCTTCCATCTTTTAGCATGGACCATAAGGATTGCAATATCAGTTGTTCTCAAACCACTGATTCTGCTTGCCTGGCCAACACTGATTGGTCTAATTTTTTTGCATTTCTCAATACCTTCAGCACTCATACCAGAGACACTGTCAAAGTCAAAATCATCTGCAATCTTGATTTTTTCAAGATTTGAGAATCTCTCTACTTCTCTCTGTTCTTTAGCAAGATAGCCTTCATATTTTACATCAAGCTGTACATGATAACGTATTGGTTCACTGTAGTTGTTCAACTCAGAAATTGTTTCTTTCATATCTTCAATTGTAATTTCAGGCATCTTAAGAGCATGCAAAGCATTCTTCTTTTCAAAAGATCTGTTTGATAGCAATTCTTTTACTGTTTCAATCTTCTTCATCTTCTCTT
>JALNVT010000072.1 GCA_023231265.1 Sphaerochaetaceae bacterium | reverse complement strand
GGAATACCAGCTAGAAGTTCAATTCCACTTCTCAATATCTTTGCAAAATTACCTTTGGCAAATTCACTGAGATAGATTGCACAGGAGAGCGCAATTGGAAGTGCAAATATCATGGCAAGAAAGGTCACCTCAATACTTGCAATTACAAATGATGCAATTCCATAATGTGGATCAGTGGAAGAAGATGGACTCCAATCTGTTGAGAACAAAAATTCCTTGGCAGAAACATTTGCAAAAGTTGGAAGCCCCTGCTGAACTATAAATATTGTAATTAGGATTACTGTCAGAACGGATACTGCAGCTGCAAGCAGCAGAACAATTCTGCTGCTGCCCTCAATCTTTCGTCTGACGTTGATTGATTTTGCTTTCATATATTAGTTTACTGGGATGAACTGTTTTTCAGCTACAATGTCTTGTCCAGCATCACTCAATAAGTAATCAATGAATGCTTTCTCAACTGAGCCTTCTTTTGGCTGTCCCATAGTCACTACATATAAGGCTCTTGAAATTGGATATGCTTTATCAATTACGTTATCGATTGTTGGTAACTCACCATCTATTGATAGTTCCTTACCACCTTTATCTGTTACGATTGATGCGAATCCCATTCCAATGTAACCAATTGCTCCAGGAGTTGAAGCTATCTTGGTTGCAACCTCACCATTTTCTTTAGCTACGATTGCTTTTTTAGCTTGAGTTGCTTCCTTTCCTAAAGTATCTTCGATAACTATTTCAGAGAAAGAGCCATAGGTACCTGAAGTTTCATCTCTTACAACAATTTCAATTGGAGAATCCTGACCACCAACTTCACTCCAGTTTGTGATGTTTCCAGCGAAGATGTTTGCAAGCTGCTCCATTGTTAGATTTGAAATCTGAACAGACTTGTTAACAGCAACTGTCAAACCATCAAGAGCTATAATTGTCTTAACAACACCCTGTTCAACTTCTGAGTCTTTGAGTTCTCTAGAAGAACCACCTAGAGAAAATGTTCCAGCTATAAGGTTTTTGATACCTACAGAAGATCCTGTTGTTTCATATGTTATTTTGGTTCCTTCATTTTCTAATTCAAATCCAGGAATTGCAGCATTTGCAATTGGTGCAACTGTTGAAGATCCACCAAATGTATATTCCACTGTATCAACCTTAGTTGTTTTAGTTTCAGAAGATCCACTAGCAAATACAATAGAAGATGCTATACAAAGTACTGATAAAAGCGTTAATAATTTTTTCATTTCTTTTTACTTCCTATAAATTATTTTATAACCTAAAGGTACAGATAACTTGTTTGGAAATTGCTAAGAGAATGTTAAGAAAGTATTAATATTACAAGATCAGAACTGAGGATAAAGAGATCTGCTCTTATCTTTTAATGTACTCAGATCAAGACGTTCTTTGGGAATTGTCAGAGTGAAAGTAGAGCCTCTTCCAACCTCACTGCTCAATGATACAGATCCACCATGAAGACTCATGATGTGCCTAACAATCGAAAGACCAAGACCAGTACCACCACTGCTCTTGCTTCTGGCTTTATCGACACGATAGAAACGTTCAAAGATTCTATCTTGATACATCCTAGGAATACCACATCCCTCATCTTTGACGATTATACTGTAGTTCTTGCTGTCATAAATCAAATCAACAGTGACAGTCTTTCCAACATCACTGTAGGAAATAGCGTTTGTCAGCAGATTGAGTACAGCTTGTGTGATCAAAGACTTGGAGCATATTACCTGAGGTATTTCTTTACTGCTGTATATAATTTTAATATTCTTTTCTTTTGTCTTGTACTCACAGCTCTCAATGGCTCCATTGATGATATCATTCAAAGATTCACTCTTCATTTCAATTTTTGAATCATTCTTCTCAAGCGATGCTAAAGTCAGAAGGTCTTCAATTATTCCCTTCATCTGTAGAGAGTTCTTCTCAATGATTTTTGCATATCTTTTAGATTTCTCTTCATCCAAATCACCATTTACCAATATATCGGAAAAGCCTGCAATTGATGTTAGAGGGGTCTTCAACTCATGAGAGACGTTGGCCACAAAGTCCTTTCTGACCTCTTCTAAGTGCTGTATCTCACTGATATCATTGAATGTAATTACGGTCCCAGTAACAATATTCTGCGTACAAACAGGAGCTATTATCACCTGATAAGTTCTGTCCTCACCCTCTCCCATTATCTTGGCAGTCTCACCACTTAGGTGTCCAAACCTAGATAGAACATATTTTGTTGGTTTGTTGTTCTCAATGACAGTGGCAACTGCAGTGTTGAAATCAACATCAGAGAACATATTGAGAAGAGTTACAGGTTTTGTTACATCAAGACCAAACATAGAAATGGCAGCCCTGTTGCAGAGTGTAATTCTCTTGTTTTTATCTGTTATGAGAACTCCTTCAACCATTGAGGAAAGTATTGAAGAATAGGTGTTTCTATCATCAGTCAGCTTATCAATCTGCTCACTTATATCATCAGCCATCTCATTCATCACAGATGACAATCTGGCAAATTCAGAAGGCTTATCAATTGCAGTTTTCGCTTTGAAATCTCCCTTACCGTAATGATTTGCAGCATTAGCTAACTCTTGAACAGGTTTGTTTATAACGGAAATAAGAAGGTATGATATTATCAAGATTATGATGAGCAATATAAGAACAAAAGGAAGCAGCTGAGATATGAATTGAGTATCCCATATATCCAGATTTTCAATGTTGGTGGCTGTTCTTACATATAACTTTTTATCAGGAAAATATGTTGCACTGTATAGTGTGTTATTGAAAGTTGTCTCACTATCACGTACAGAAGTTGATGTCTCTCCCAATCTAGCTCTCTTTATTTCATCTCTGTAATAATGATTCACCATATCTTCAGAATCGACTTCAGAATCATAGATTGGAGTTCCATCATCATCAATCAATGTGATTCTTATATCATGGTATTTTGCATAATTGTCGAGAACATCTTCATCAAGTGTGCTACTATCATCTAACAGTGATGTCTCTATATATTGAATCTGAAGAGACAGCATATTCTTTTTCGAATCAAGCATGGTGGAGCTGAATGAAGATCTTGCAATTGTTATGCTCAAAACAAGCACAACCAGCAGTACGCTGGTTATTGTCAGAATAAGTTGATTTTTAAATCTCATTTTCTATTTTATATCCTATAGCCCATACAGTTTTGATGTATGTCTTACCAAATTCACCTAACTTTTTCCTGAGTGATACTATTTGAACATCTATTGAACGCTGTGTTACAGGATAATCACTTCCTTTTGATTCATTGATCAGTTGATTTCTGGTGAACACTCTTCCAGGGTTTTCTACAAGGAGATATAGAAGATCAAATTCTGTTGATGTCAGAGTTATTGGAACACCATCAAGAGTTGTGGTGAATCTTGCTTTATTCAGAACAAGAGTTCTGAATGTGATTATATCATCAGAAGATTTAGCCATTTCAGGTTTTCTTCGTAGCAGTGCTTTTACTTTTGCAGATATCACCTTGAGACTGAAAGGTTTTGTTATGTAATCATCAGCACCTAAATCAAGACCTGCAACTATATCTTCCTCACTGCTTTTTGCTGATGCAATTATTATTGGAAGGTTGTTTCTATCTTCTTTATTTCTGATCAACTTTACAACATCAAGTCCACTCATACGTGGCATCATGATGTCCAATATAACAAGATCAGGATTCTCTTTGTTGATTTTAGATACTGCTTCCATACCATCTTTTGCACTGATTACAGAAAAGCCATCACTCTCTAATTGGAAAGTGATCAATTCAACAATATCTTCTTCATCATCAACTACTAATATTTTCTTATCATTCATGATTAATAATCTCACATGATAATCACATGAATCAAGTAAAGCACCTTGTTATTAACATAATTTTAACATTTATCTTGATTGAGGTAAAATTTGTACCTTTTTAAAAAATACTATGGTAATATTACTATATGATGAAAGAAAATAATACAGTTTTAGATTCAGAAGTGCAGATACCAGCTTCTGATGTTCATTACAGATATCCAGAGATAGACAGAAGATTTCTTATGAATCCTGGTTGCATAGGTTCATTCAAAATTGAATGGGACACCTATGTCTATACATTGAATAAAAAGATTGTGGCAATTCTATCTCACAATGAAAAATATGATTCAGATATTTTGAACCTCAAGTTAAGAGTCGAGGACAACATGCAGCTGCGCGATATGTATCCAAACACAATTGTAGAGGGATATCATATGAATAAAATACACTGGAGTTCCGTTATTTTGAATAAGATTGATGACCTTCCTAAAAATCTTATATATGAATTGATTGATGAATCTTATTTCTTAATATTTACCGGATTGCCAAAAAAAACACAGGAACTGATAAGTCCCACAAAGAGGAAAAAATATGAAAAAAGAAGACATAATATATAGAATGCAGAACAAGATGCTCTACTTCGAATCAGATGCATTTTTAGAAGGAAAAGTTAAGAAACTTGAGACCTTAAAAGATTTCAACAACACAAGGCCTTCTGAAGATGGAAGACGATTCCAACTCCTATATGAGTTGTTCAAAAGATTGGGAGAGAACTGTGTTATTGAACCACCACTCCATGCCAACTGGGGAGGAGCAAATGTTTCAATTGGAGACAACTTCTATGCAAATTTTAACTTAACATTGGTAGATGATGCTGAAATAAAAATTGGTAACAATGTGATGATTGGACCAAATGTAACAATAGCAACTGCATGTCATCCTATAAGTCCAGCTTTAAGAGAAAAAGGATGTCAGTACAATCTTCCTGTAACAATTGAGGACAATGTTTGGATTGGAGCAGGAGTGAGTGTTCTTCCTGGAGTCACCATCCACAAGAACAGCATCATTGGTGCTGGATCAATTGTTACAAAAGATGTTCCAGAAAATGTAATAGCCTTTGGAAATCCATGCAAGGTCTCTAGAAAAATAAATGAGAGAGATGATAAATTCTACAACAGAGATATGGAAATAGATCTTCCTTTAGACTGATGATTAACTGGTAATAATAGTCCGTTGCAGCTGCTCCAATTGATATGGGGCAGTTTTTTTATAGTTGACACACAAGTAGGTACTAATATAGTTGACATATCAACTATTTAAGAAGGCATCTATGCACATAAGTATCGGAAAAGAAATATCCATATTGTACAGACAGTTCAACATATACATAACAAGAGAGCTCAAGGATTTAAATATAATGCCCTCTGAATATATATTTATTGTAAATATTGATGAAGGAAAAAGCTGCAATCAGCAGGAAATCTGTGATTCTTTTGTAATTGATAAATCCCTTGCCACCAGAGCCATAAAATCTCTGGTAGAGAAAGGTTTTATAGAAAGATTGAAGAATCCTGATGATAAGAGAGAGTATCTTCTTAAACTTACAGAAAGAGGAAAAGAAGTGAAGCCCATTATTGTTCAAAAATTGACAAATTGGACAGATATACTCACCGAAGGTCTGAGCCAAGAAGAAATTGATGAGAGATATTCCAATTTGGAAATAATGAGTCAGAATGCACTGAAGGAAAACACCAATGTCAGAAAATAATAAAAAGAGTCTTCAGATTACAATACTCAGTTTGTCGTTTGTAACCGTTATGGCTGGAGCTGCGGTATCGCCTGCACTTGGACAGATAAAAGCTTTTTATAGCGATGCAAGTCCTGTGCTGATACAGATGGTATCGAGCCTACCAGCAATCTTTATTGTGGTGACAAATTTACTCTTTTCCAAAGTATCAAAGTATTTCGATAGCAAAACTTTGGCCATTGCAGGTCTTCTGATTTATGTTGTTGGTGGTGCCAGTGGCGGTTTGAGCAATACTGTATATCTTCTTCTGTGCAGCAGAGCTCTGATGGGTATTGGTGTTGGTTTGATTATGCCACTCTCAACAGGTCTTCTAGCTTATTACTTCTCTCCAGAACAGCAAGGTACAATGATGGGTTATTCATCAGCAATGAACAACATAGGTGGTATTGTTGCAATGACACTCTCAGGTATACTTTCATCCATGAATTGGAGATATAGTTTTCTGGTATATCTGATTGGTCTGCTTGTTATACTGTTGGTTGTGATATTTCTACCAAAAGCTAAAATTGGAAATACCAAAGCTGATGGAATAAATATAAAAGACATACAGATCAGAAAGTTTATTTATTTTGGTATGTTTCTGACTCAGGTAATATTCTATATTTTCATAACCAATTTCTCTGTAATTTCCAAGGTTGAGGGCCTCATTCCACCAAGTCAAATAGGTCTTGTTATGTCAATGCAGGCTATTGGAGCATTCATTCTTGCTATGTTCTTTGGAAGATTAAACAGGGCCATAGGACACAATATTAAATATATTGGAATAATTGTGTTCGCTCTATCTTACATAATTTTAGCTGTTGAAAGAAGTTTCTTTATTATCTTAATCGCTCTATTCTTGAATGGTATTGCTTTTGGTATTTTGGTCCCTTATTTCAATACAGTTGCAATAAAGAAAGTAGAGAAAGGAAAGTCTACTGGGATAATGTCAATCATGTCTGCATCACAATTTTTGGGGCAGTTCTCCTCTCCATTGATTCTAACTCTAATCATATCTTTAATTGGATCTGAGGCTCTGAAAATTCCCTACACAATTGGAGCATTCCTTTGTATATTGCTTCTTATTGTACTGATAAAAATAAAAGATATTGAAGATAAATAAAAGAAGAGGTTCACAATAAAATGTGGACCACCCAATTCATATTGATTTCAGTTCTATTTAGTCTTCAGTATTGGTGCTCTAAACAATCTTGCAATGAAAGCATGAACCAAACTTATTGGTAAGAAAACCACAACACCCAATAACATGATTATTTCATAAAGTGGATTTGATCTTGAATCAACCTCACCTTTGAAATTCTTGTTAAATCGTGAGACAAATGATCCAGCTGGAATTCCATAACAGTTTCCAAGCATTATCATATTAATATTGGCCACTATCCTTTCAGCTGTTTCCATACCGTAATCATCAATCAATTCTTTCTTTGCCTTATCACTTGGATATCCCCTCATTTCAGCAAAGTGCTGTGCAAACATTATTGCAGGAAGCTCCTTTGATGGAACATCATCCATTGCACCACCCAACAATTGCTTTATCTCATCACCTGTCAGACCATTTTCAAGAGCCATCTGAGTATGAGCATAACTGCAGATTGCACATCCATTGACTTCAGTTACTGCAAGCATGATTCTCTCACTGAATTGTTTTGATACAAGTCCTTTATTCTTCGATTTAGAAAGAAATCGCATGGACTTGAATGCCCTGTACATAATTTTATAGCCTTCAATCAAACTAAATAATCTACTTCCACTCTTACCCATTTATATACTCCATGTTCTTATATTATATACCTAAAACACTTCAATGTAAGTAATAAAGTCACAGATAAAATCTTATGATATAAATATTGACAATGCAATAAAACTGCAATACTATTTAGATATATTTCTAATTAGATAAACTTCTAATTAGATTAGGAGAGAAAGATGCTACAAGATACAATCAAAGCATTGAATGATCCAGTCAGGAGAAAGATTTTGGATCTATTGAAAGAAAAGCCACTGTCAGTTGGAGATATATTATCTCAATTAGATATCACGGGAGCAACGCTATCACATCATCTCAAGATTTTGAAAGAAGCTGATCTTGTATCCAAGAAAAGAGATGGTAACTTTCTAATTTATGAAATCAATACTTCCGTAATGGAAGATATAATGAAATGGCTTTCAGGATTTATACAAAATGGAGACAGTAAAGATGAATAAAAAAAACACAAATATTGTTACTTTGGTTCTCGTTATTTTAACATTCATTGGAATAATCAGTGTATATGGATCTCTTCCAGATATAATTCCAACTCATTGGAATGCAAGTGGACAGATAGATCGAAGAGGCAGTAAATCAACTATATGGTTGATGTATGGCATTTTAATTGGTATAAATTTGCTCTTCATCTTGATCACTCACATTGATCCAAAGAAAAAGAATTTTGATGAATTTCAAAGGACATACGGAATTTTCAGGATTGTGTTCAACATTTTTTTCATGGCAATAATTGCTATAATGATAACCAATGCAAAGGCTGTTCAGGAATTTGATGTTACAAAAATAATACTATTCTTAGTTGGAATATTCTTGGCTGTTATTGGAAATTATCTTCCTAAATTCAAACAGAACTACAGTGCGGGTATAAAGACATCTTGGACACTGGCAAGTGAGAGTGTTTGGAGAAAGACACACAAGATGGCAGCTCCGATATGGGTATTAGGGGGTATATTAATTGCTCTTCTTTCTTTAATAATTCCTTCTAACATATATATTTTTGTTATGCTTGCAATCATAGCAGTTATGGTTTTGGTACCATTTGTATATTCCTATTTGGAATTTACTAAAGAAGAAAAAGAAAAGATGTAAAAGATACAGGCTGTCTGACGACAGTCTGTTTATTCCATATCAAGTGGAAATTATTTTTTTGTAGTATCTTCAATATCTAAAAGCCACTTTATAGAAGGTTCCAACCATTCATTCCAATAATTCCAGTCATGAATGCCTTCTGTCTCTTTATAGATATATTCAATGTTGCTTTTTTTCAAAACTTTTTCAAAATCTCTGTTCATTTCAATCAAATAATCGTCCTTACCACAGCAGATGAATACCTTTGGTTGTGGTATGGCATAAAGCATGTTTGATTGGATAAGAACTTCAGGGTTTTTACTTGTATCTCTGAGACCCTCTAAAGAGTCAAATATATAATGAAATCCTTTCAGCTCTTCATTTGTTCTCAAAGTAACCTTTGAGGTAATATCATTTATGACCAACGCAGGAGACATTCCAAATATTTTGGAAAATCTTTCAGAATAAGTCAGACCAATACAAATTGCTCCATATCCTCCCATTGAATGACCGCCAATGAAGTTATCTTCTTTTTTGGTAGACAGGGAGAATGTTGATTGAACATAATCAACAAGTTCTGTCCCAATAAATGTCTTGAACCTTGCTGTATCTTGCTCTTTATTTACATACCAAGAATTCTCTCCAGAAGGCATTATAACTGCAAGATTCATCTGTGTTGCAAGTTCAAGAATATTTGTTTTATAAAGATAATCTGAACAATCACCTTCACTTCCATGAAGAAGATAAAGTGTTTTTACATCTCTTTTGAATTCATTGCTATATAACTGTTTCTGGAAATCCAATTCATCTCCAGGAATGATTGCTTTAAATGTTACCAATCTATTCAATATTTTTGAAAAGATTCTAATATCCATCACTGCCATAAATAAAGGCCTCTCTTAAGATTTAATTCTATTTTCAGTATATCAAAATAATTGATATCTAGATATACACATCAGAGTTCTTAAGACTCAAAATATTTGCTTCTATTGTTTTTATTATTTTGATAAATTCTTCATCACTCTTTCCAGTTGGATCATCCAATCCCCAATCATCACGTTTTTTTGAAGGTAATGCTGGACAGTGAACATTGCATCCCATTGTAAATACATAATCAATAGGTGGTAATTCTGTTATAAGTTTTGAACGCTGTGTTAACTCCATATCAATACCATACATTTCCTTCATCAATCTAACTGCATCTTGATTTATCTGAGGTTTTGTTTCTGTTCCTGCAGAATAAAAATCAAATTTATCAGCTGCCAATGATTTACCTAGGGCCTCAGCTATTTGAGATCTACAAGAATTGTGAACACATATGAATGCAACTTTTGGTTTGTTCATTTTGACTCCTTACATATTTCTATACTCTATGTATATAATAGGAATTATAAAAAAACAAGAATACACCTTCCATAAGAAACAATTTGCAGGAGCCTTCTTTTTATTGAAAGCGGCATCACATTGTCAAATAGACCTATTAATTAATTATATTTAGTTATAAGTACTAAAAAATAGTCCATAAAACCTTTTCTCTTTAAATGTTAGAAATCTGTTAATTTTAGATCATTTATAAATTAAGAAGCTCAATAAATCTCAATTGTTATAGAAATTATGGTTCAATCACTTTTCTTGTGTGATTTTAAATTAACATTGACTAAATAATATTTTCTAGAAGATTGTAAAAAAAGGGCAACCCCTTTATGTTGTAGTTATCACACATAAACATAAGAGAG
>JALNVT010000071.1 GCA_023231265.1 Sphaerochaetaceae bacterium | reverse complement strand
TCCTTTTGGACATATAAGCAGATGGTTTTTCATTTTTCATGGATAAAAGTTCCTTACAGAAGATTTTTCATGAATTTAAACGTATTCATTTGCATTATTGCAATATATAGGGTAAATTTATTGTGTCGATTAAAGATACTAATAAATCTTTTTAGGGGGGCTTATATGAGTGAAGAAAAGAAAACTTGGTTGCTTAACACAGGAGATGATCTTTATAAAAATAGTAAAGACTTCTTTCCAATTGGTATTGATCCGGATTTAACACCATCCGACATTCCATCTACAATCATAAGTGCTATTGAAAAAGTAGCAGATGATAAATTTAAAGTTGAAATTATCTCTACTCTCAGAGGTTCTGCAGATGATAATATTTCATCTGAAAAAACTTTAACTTATCGCATCAAATATTTCTTGAGTAAAGGTGATACTTTCTCATTAAGATTCAATGATTACGATGTAGATGATGAAGATTTAGACACTTACTACTTCGGTGAGGATGATGATGACTGGGAACTTGAGAGCGATGATATTGACGATAAAGTTGTAGAAATCGATCTTGATGGAGCAGACGACGAAGAGACAGAAGAAGCTAAATTGGTTGAAGATTTAGATGATTCAGAGGAAGATATCTTTGATGATGAAGATGAATACTTTGATGATGAATTAGATGAAAATTTCTTATTCAGTGTTGGAATCCAACATTTCAAAGTTGCTGATATCAACTGGAACACAATGACTCTTGAATATTCAGTAACAGATGAAGATGACTTTCCAACAGAGGAATAATACAATTGATATTGCATGATTCTTTTCATGTGATTATTTAAATACAAACCAAGGCAATCTATTATTGGAGAGCCTTGTTTTTTTTGTCTACTCAGCAGTAACTATCTTAGGAGCGATGTATTTTCCTTCTTTAATTGTTGTGGCAAAAATGCTGTTCAGAAGGCCAAGAATAGCTGATATTATGAACAGCACCTCAATTCCTGCTGTCTGCCATATCCAACCGCCAAGAAGAGCAATTATTATGCTGATGAGATGATTTACAGATATACCTGTGGTGATTGTCTTTCCTAGCTCTTCCTGATTTTCAGAGAGGTCCTTGCAGTAAACAAGAGATGCCATACTGCAGAGTGATAGAATTGAATCGAGAACATAGTTGGCACATACAACATAATATGCAGTCTGATGGTCAAATATTCTATGAGCAAAGCCATAGAAGAAACATACGATTATAAGAATCAAAGTATCGGCAATCATGACTTTCTTGTATCCAATTCTATCAATAATCTTACCAATTAGAGGTGAGAACATTATTGAAAGCCCTGCAGTGAGTGCATACAGAAGTGCCATAACAGAAGCACTGGCACCATAATTCAATACAAGTACAAAAGGAGCAAATGTTATGAAGATCTGCTTTCTAGCACCATAGAAGAAAGATAAGATGTAATATTTGCTGTATTTTTTATGGAAGTATATTTTAGGACCTTTTTTAGGTTCTGAATCCAATTCTGGTATGCGGGTGACAAATACATACGATACAAGAGCAATGATCATTGCTATGAAGTATATAATTTTATAGGACTCAGCATCCGCTCTTCCAAAATTAAAATATGATAGAATCAAAAAGAAAACAGGAACAAGCAAGAAACCAAGAATCTGCCCTATAGATCGGTAGCCCGTCATCACTCCCAGAGCATTACCACTCATATTGGGATTTGACATTTCAATTGATAGACTCTGTCTTACCTGCATGCTTATGTGCTCACCAAAGCTGTTCATGACCAAGAAGAAAACAACAATCCATTTGTTTGTACCAAGAAAGGTCAATCCCAAAAATCCACATACTGAAACAAGAATTGCTATTTTGTAATTTTTCTTATCACTCTTCTTATATAACCATGCAAGAATGAAGATCAGAAACAATCCAGGTAGCTCTCTAAAAAATTCTATGACTCCTAAATCTATTTTGGATATTTTGATAATATCTGCTAGATAATTGTTCATTATAGCTTTTGCTATGCTATTGGTAATCCCAAAAAATAATGCCGAAAGTAAAAATGGCATAACATTATAAGAAGATTTGAAAGAATCATGAATTGATATTTTTTTGTTTATTTTAGACGACATTGGATATCCTATGAATAAAGTTTTTTCCATGATATAACCAATGTCTCAATAGCTCAATAACATTTGATGATATTATGTCCTAATTTGTCAAAATGCTGTTTTTAAGCCTCAGCATTTAAATTGGAGCAAATTGCTTTTAAAGAGCTCTCACCAATTATTGAATCGTCCTGCAACGGAACACTCACAATAGGTGTGTTTGGAAATATAGATTGAATCTTACTTTTCCATTCTTCATTTCCTTTTGATTTATTGATTGCAATTTTCCCCAAGCAAAGATGCAGCTCATCAAGTTGTTTTTTGATCAACAAGCTTTCTGAAAGACTCAACTCATCTTCATTCATGACAAGCACCAATTCAGTAATGGAGGTATCAGATAGCATTTCATTTAGCTTTTTGTACCTCTCCTTCATACTCTGTAACCTTATATAGACAGGATCATCTTCAACCTTATCTAGATTATCTTTTCTAATACGAGCTACGGTATTTTTCTTTTCAATGATCTGAACTCTCATTTCAGCGAGAGCATTTATCCAATTTAAATTAACCTGTGGAAGAGCAAGTGTCTTGAGCGTCAGAGCTGTGGGAGGAGTATCTATCACAATTGAATCATAAGACTTTTCTTTGTAACAGTCTTCTAAAATGAGAAGAGATGCATACTCTTCGGTTCCAGGAGAGTACTTGAGTATTGAGAAATACTTTTCCATATTAAGAGACTGCTGATAGTGATATACATTCAGCATTGTATTTTTTATGCCTTTTATATATTCCTTACTTTTTCCAGGAAGATCTGCTTCCGAAACATAAAGGTTATCAAACATTTTCTTTGGTCGTTTAGAGAGCTTTGTTTCAAATATATCATGCAGATTGTGTGCTGGGTCCATGGACACCAACATAACTTTTTTTGATTTGGATATTTGATTTACGGCCTCAAGAGATGAACAAGTAGATTTTCCAACTCCACCCTTTCCTATAAAAATTCTATATTTGCTCATTTACTATCTCCTATGGTTCACCTATGATACTTGCAATCTCACTCAGACCATTTCCTGTTTGAGTTGCTCTCAGTACCATTCTTTCATAATCGTCTTTCATCAATGGAAGAAGTTCCATTGTAACCGCAATTGGAGGAGAAGGCAGGCCTACTGCATCACCAAATAGAAGGAGAGTGAATGTGTGCTCCATCTCTCTAGCTTCATATTCCAATTGATCTGTTGCCTTATGGCGATTGGCCACTTCAAGCCCCTGAAAAAAAGCCTTCAATTCTCGGACTTTCTTTATCTCACTGAATTTTTTTTTCTTTGCCATAAATCACCTTATTTCTTATTATTGTAATCCTCTACATTGAACTCAACCAGCTCCATATTGACCGCTTTCTTGCTTGGAATTATTGAATAAATACCATACATTGCAAACAAAATTGTGACAGTAAGCAGAGCACCATAGATCATTGCATAGTAGCCATATATTGCAAACAGAGCTCCAACAAAAGCACTAATTGAAACCAATCTTTTAAAATTCAAATAAGATTTCTTGCTTATATTTCCATCATCCTTTACCTTTTTAAATGTAAGAAGGCGAATGATGATTGGGATGCAGGCTGAAAAAATAGCTGAACCAAAGAAACATACCATAGTCAGAGCATAACCAGCTCTAGTCAAATGGTCCATATTGCTTCTGTGATATAAAAATGTTGCTAGCAGAAGAACAAGCAGCACAACACATATTGCAATGAAACGATTTCTTAAAGTTTTATAGACATCATTTAGCATTTATTTAAACTCCTATTAAAAAACGACAACCGAAATGAGATATCTCACTCATTCCGGTTTATTTATTACAAAATATGATCAATCTTAAATATTAATCAACTTTCTCTTTTTTAACGATAGCAATAATACTGCAGATTCCAACATAAGCTGCAATAACAATGATTACCAAGTTTACAATACCTAGCAGTGCATTGCCCTTTGCAACATATGAAATTTCATTTTCTACCAATGCCCATAAAGTCATTACAAACATGAATAAAGCAGGAAGGAAAGTTGCAAGATATTTCTTACCACCACGACCTCTTAGATATACAGAACCAGCAAATAGTGCCAATGCTGCTAAAGTCTGGTTGTTTGCACCAAACAGAGGCCACAGAACTGTAGCACCTACAGCAGTGATCAAACCATCTGAAGTTCTTGGACCTGAGAAAGCCAATACAGCAGCAGACAGAACAGTAATTGCAGTTGCACCATATTTGTTTGTGTACCAGTGACCATTATCACTACCAACACGAGCTTTTGGAGTTAACAATTCTTGAACAACGTATCTCTGAAGACGAGTTGTGGTATCAAGAGATGTACCTGCAAATGATACTACGAATACACCCATGATAACTGCAGCAATTCCATTAGGAATACCCAAGCTCTCAACAATGTTTGAAGCACCTTCGATGAATGCTGTTGTTGGAGGAGTCTGACCATAAGAGCCATACATACTAGCCCAAACCTGAGAATCTGAACCTTGAGCAGCAAGTCCCAAACCAGCACAACATGCGATGATTACAAGAACAGCCAAAGCACCTTCCATCAACATTGAACCATAACCAACAAATAATGCATCATCTTCACTTGCAACCTGTTTAGAAGTTGTTCCTGAAGCAACTACTGAGTGGAAACCTGAAATAGCACCACAGGCAATTGTAATGAACAAGAATGGCCAAAGATTAGGAGCACCTTGTGGTTGTGTATTTACAGCAGGAGCAATCAAATGCAATCCACCGTTGAAAGGAGCTACCAAAACACCAAGTGTCAAAAGACCCATTGCAATGAATAATTCCCAAGCGTTCATATAATCACGAGGTTGTAACAATGTAGTTACAGGAAGTACAGATGCTATAAATGCATATATCAACAAGATAATTGTCCATACTGCAATTGGATCAAAGATACCAACTGAACCAACTTCAATAGGGATAAGTTCACCAATAACGACTGTTATATACATAGCCAATACTGCAAAGAATGTACCTTTAGTGGTACCAACACCTTTCTTGTAAAGAGCCCAACCCAAACAAATAGCAATTGGAATTTCAATCCAGAATGGGAATACAGATCCAGGATATTCAGCGAAAACAGCAGCCATGACCTTACCAAGAATAGCAATGAACAACCATAATTCAATAAATACTATTAAGAAGAAAGCTACTTTAATCTTCTTACCGATAACTTCAGTTGCAACTTCACTGATTGATTTACCCTGATGTCTTAATGATAAAACAAGAGATGAGAAGTCTTGTACAGCACCCATAACAATGGAGCCTACGAAAACCCAAATCAAAGCTGGAAGCCAGCCCCAAATAACTGCGATTGCAGGTCCAACAATTGGGCCAGTTCCCGCGATTGATGTGAAGTGATGTCCAAAAATTATACCTCGTTTTGTAGGTACATAGTCCACACCATCTTCAAACTCGACAGCAGGTGTTTTATTGGCATTAGAGAGTTCGAAAATCTTCTTACCAATGAATTCACCATAGATTTTGTAAGCCACAATATAACCTACAAAAGCCAATACCATAATTAATACAGCATCCATTTCTTTCTCCTTTTTTGGTTGAAATATCATTATCTCAACAAGTCAAACACAAGGCTCATCAAGAATTTTACACACATTAATTATCAGCAAAATGCTCTATTATTTGATTATTTTCTTGCAAAAATTCAAAAAAAATAACCAAGTAAAAACAAAGCTCAAGGATTATGATATACCTAGTTCTTTCAGATTTCAACAAAAATTATTGGACTTGAATGATGTAAAACCGATTAAAAACATATTTTTAAAAATACAGAGAATGAATGAAGTTCAAATTAAAATTGATCTACCACTCAATAAAACTTCACAAAATTTTTGAAAAATTCTCTGTAATTGAGCTTCGATTCAGAGCAAAAACCCGAAGTTATTTTATAATTATTTGTTTTGAAGTTGTGACCAAAATACTATCGAAATGTTTCAGTATTTTAGTATCTTTCATTCAAAACTTATTAGGTATATTATAATTCAAAATACATCTTTTTATTGAATTAGAAAAAATATAACAACTTATTTTACTTTATACATATTTTTCTATTAAGAATCTGCGTTGTTGCTAAAAAACTAAAACAATTATAATCATCAGCAAATTTCTTTAAATCTGAAGTTATTTTTTTATACAGATGTCAAAAAGTTTCATTTTTTTATCATCTTTTACAACGATAACATACATTTTTGCAACTATATTATCATTTTCATTCAAATGGAATTTGAATGAAACAAGCTGTCTAATTTATAAAATTTTACAAAAAAATTAATTACACACTTACTGTCATCTGTCCCATAAATTCACAAACAAAATGCCAAATTTTTTTTTTGACATACGGCATTGCAATGTAAAAAAAATATTTTTAGCAACCAGTTTGAGCTTATAAGCATTACAAATACTTAACAAATAGTAATTAAAATCTAATAATGAACAAAAATATCATCATTTTTTGTAAATTGAATTTGTTAGATTACAAAATATAGACTCTCTATTTTTTATTACAATTTTCAATTATAACGCCAAACTTGTCGTTTTGATCTTATTTGCATATCTTTAATGTAAGATTTGCATTCTATAACTGTTATTGAAAGCAAATAATACAGGAGTTTCATATGTATACTGGCTCGAATCCTACAGCCTTGATCTCACAAAAAATGATAGCTGATTCCTTTTTGAAACTTCTTGAGAAGAAACCGTTCAACAAGATCACAATCACAGAAATCAACAGAAAAGCAAAGCTTTCAAGACAGACCTACTATTCAGTTTTTGATTCCAAAGAAGAAATTCTGAAATTCAATTTTCAATGCGTATTCAATGAGTATAAGAAAAATATATCAGAGCTCAAGATCAAGGACTTGAACTCTTTATTGAATATCACAATTGATATTTTCATAGACAATGCAGATTTCTTATCAATAATAGTCAAAAATAATCTAAATGATCTTTTTGTAAGAATGAACTCTCAATTTTTACGGGAGATGGGAAAATATATTCAAGTTACAGATGAAGAGCACAAAGATTATGCCCTCTCCTTTATTACAGGAGCTTTTACCGAAATGCTCTCTCATTGGTTGGAAGATGATAAAAAACTCAGTCGCCAGGACATGATTGATTTAACTGAAAAGATTTTGAGTGGGAAATATTTTATGATGCAGACTGCATTATGATATATTCAGTGAATTACTTACTTGAATATTATATATAAGGTAGAAAAACACATAAGAATGGAGTAATATTTGATTATGAATTATATAGAAATTTGTCCCTATGCCGACCGCTGTGGTGGTTGTCAATTGCAGGGCGTATCATACAGAGAACAACTCAATGAAAAGATGGACATGGTCGAAGATGTCCTTGATTATTACTCCCCAATAGCTCCTATCATTGGTATGGAAAACCCAACTAATTATAGAAATAAATCTCAATCAGTTTATGGCTTGAAAAAAGGCAATGTAATCAACGGTATTTACAGATCTCATTCTCATGAGATTGTACCGGTTAAAGTTTGCATGCTTCAAGATAAAGAAACTGATGTTATATTCCAAACAGTCAACGAATTGATGGGAACTCTTGGAATTGAACCATATGATGAAGATATGAACTGGGGTGTCATTCGACATGTACTTGTTAAAAAATCTTTCTCAACTGGTCAAATAATGGTAGTTATTGTCAGTGGAACTCGCAAGATTCCTCACAAGAAAGATTTTTTGAAACTGCTGCTGACAAGGCATCCAAATATTGAAACCATTCTTCTCAATATAAACAATGAACAGACATCTATGGTTTTAGGTCCCGACGATGAAGAGATTCTTTACGGACAGGGTTATATTGAAGATGAGCTATGTGGTCTCAGATTTAGAATTTCTGCTAAATCGTTCTATCAAGAGAACTCTGTTCAAGCTGCAAAGCTATATAACATTGCCATGAAGATGGCTCAGTTGAAAAGCACTGATAAAGTTATGGATGCTTACTGTGGAACAGGTACAATTGGACTTGTTGCAGCTAAAGAAGGAATTGAACATTTAATCGGTATTGAAAATAACAAACAAGCAGTTAAAGACGCTGAAGTTAACGCAAAATTGAACAACATCACCAATGCTGAATTCATCTGTGCTGATGCCAGTGCATACTGCAAAACTCTAGCCAAAGCTAAAGAACATATTGATGTACTTTTTTTAGATCCTCCTAGAAGTGGAAGCGATGAAAGATTTTTAGCTTCTGCAATGAAACTTGGTCCTGATAAAATTATATACATTTCTTGTAACATCGATACTCTTGAAAGAGATCTTCGCTACATTGAACGTTTTGGTGATTATAAAGTACGAGGGATTCAACCTGTTGATATGTTCCCATTTACAACACATATTGAATGTATCGTGCTTATTGAAAAAGAATACATGTAAGGGTCAATCCTTATATATAAATAAACATAAAAGGACTTAGAATGAAACAACACATTTCACAGCTATTGCAATATACATCTGTAAGATTGGATGTTACAGATAAAGATGGAAAATCTTGGACTGGAACAGGTTTCTTTGTTGATGCTCTTGATGAATCAAAAAAGAATAGAATTCCACTGTTGATTACCAACAGACACATCTTGAAGAATGGTGAGACACTCACTCTTCAATTGAGAACTCAAAATGATGAGGGTGAACCTCAGGACAATGATCAGTTCAAAGTAACAATCAAAGATTTACAGAGAACATGTCTTTATCATCCTGATGAAGATGTTGATATCGTAGCAATCTCAATTGCTTTCTTATTGAACAACGCTGCAAAAGAAGGAAAGAAGATATTCACAGTTCCTTTCACTTTGAATTTGATTCCTAATGCAGAAAGTGAGAAAGCTCTATTTGGTTTGGAAGATGTTTTGAGCATCGGATATCCTGATTATATCTGGGATGAAACAAACAACCTCCCTATTTTCAGAAAAGGTATCTCAGTATCAAATCCTACTGTTAACTATGAAGGCGAACCAGAATTCTTAGTTGATCTTCCAGTTCTTCCTGGAACAAGTGGTTCTCCTGTTTTGATCTACAGCAACACAAACGTTGGGATGAAAGATGGCAAGATGCAGCAAGCAGGTCGCTTGATTCTTCTTGGTATTTTAACAGGGCCTCTTCAAGAGAACAGCAACTTACCAACAAACAGCAATCCTTCAATTGTTATAAAGGCTAGAAGAATTGTAGATATTTATAAAAAAATAGCAGAAGTAGCAAAAGTGGCTGAAGGCAAAGAAAATAAATAATTTCTGAGCAGTCAGATCAAAATAAGCGGTCAATTGGAATTTAATTAAATTTCAATTGACCGCTTTCATTTATCCACAGAATTATGAATTTATCATCAACGTGTCAGTAATTCTTGAAGCTTTTAAATAATAATTAATGTATAAGATTCCTAAATAGGATTGTTACAATAACAAACTATAAAATTTATTTTATATCTGATTTTCTATATCTCCTAATTGATCAGATATAGATAATAGTTTCATGTCCACAACCATAATTCTATCACAATGGAATCATATCCTTACAATGCATTGTTGGTTGACTCTGCGGTGCGTGTTGAATGACTGCTAATATACAATATGAGCGCCCATACTCATATTCTGATGCTGAGAGATAATAATTACAATGCACAATCCAAAGTTATATCTCAAGCTTACTTAATCAGCATCAAATCACATGAACAGGATGTCAAGAAATAAGTACCCATGCTCCAATAAGCATATACTTGATCTACGGACTCAAACAGAAGGACAGACCAATCTTACAAATGACACCTATCAAATTTGCATAAAGAAGAGCCACTGAGAATATTGCTATTTTCAGTGGCTCCTATATTAAATTATACAATCTATTTATTAATTAAAATTGCATTAATCTTTTGGAAGTTTTCAACTTAGAAAGATTTGTAAACCTCCAATTTCAATGTTGCAATTTCATCATCATTGAAGCTAGAAGTTATGTAAGGGCGAACATAGAAGTCATCTGCTAAGTAAGTTGTTACATAAATTTCACCCCAGTTAGAGATTGAATCAGCATCTAAATCATAAGTTGTTGTGTTATCAATTGAGATAGTAGTTGTATCTGAAAGGGAATAATCTGCAGTAGGAGTTACCAATAAAGTTCTGTTACCACCATAGTATTCATTCATGTACAATGCTTCTAAACTCATG
>JALNVT010000070.1 GCA_023231265.1 Sphaerochaetaceae bacterium | reverse complement strand
TTTTGTTGCCATCTCATACCCAACATTGTACTCAATTTCGGTATAATTGAGCTCTTCTTGAGGATTGATTACATCTTTAACAAAAAGTCGTGGAGCTCTTATCTGATTGTTTCGACATACTTCAGTAAGACCTCTCAATCTCTCGGTTCTTGCACTGTGCTCATCATTTAAAGGTGATGATATGTATGCGAACTCTTTATGTCCCATATCTATATAGTGCTGTCCAATTAACTTACCTGCAGCAAAATTGTTTACATTTATGGTATCCACTCCAAGATCTGATTTCAAGTCTCCTATAACTGCAAATGGCAATAGGTTATTGAGTTTGATCGCAATCTCATCTTGCTGTGGCATCATGGTGAATATAACGGCATCAACTTTATTTTGAAGAGCTACAGAGACAACCTGCTTCTCTCTTTCCATATCCCAGTATGTGTTGAAACTGATTGTATCAAATCCATTTTCATATGCTTCCATTTCCATTGCTTGAACAATTGTGGTGAAGTATGGATTGAACATCGAGGGACATACAATCAATATCAATTTTCTATTTGGTTTCATACTTGATTTTGAAACATATCCAAGCCGGTCTGCACATTCTCTGACTCTTTCTAGAGTACCTTCTGAAAAACGTGAGATTTTTTTTCCACCAAGAATCATAGAGACAGATGCAATTGTTACTCCAGTCTCTTCGGCAATATCTCTCAACGTAACTTTTTTATTTTTCACACTTCCACTCTTTAAAATCAAGATTTTACTTTTCAGTAATATATTCACTATTCTATTTGTAATTATAGCATAAGGCTCAATTTTAGCAAGGTTTTTGTTTAACTATTTGTTTAACAAACCAATAACATATAAAAAATAAATAAATTTTTTCTTGTGTGATATAAAAAACAGGGTTATTATAAAGATATTGGAAAATTAAATTGTATTTTTAGCAATTCAATTTAATTTATAGTTTAATTTTACTTAATTTCAAAAAGGAGAAATTTATGAAAAAATTAGTATTGGCAGCTCTATTATCACTGAGCGCTATGACCTTATTCGCACAGGGTGCAAAAGAAACAACTCCAGCATCAATCGAGGATTATAAAATCACAATCAAGATGTCACACGTTTTTGCTCCAAATGAACAGCTGACTAAATCTCTAGCTATGGTTGTTGATAACATCAAAGAAAGAACAAACGGT
The DNA here is from genome assembly GCA_023231265.1 of Sphaerochaetaceae bacterium. Taxonomy (GTDB): domain Bacteria; phylum Spirochaetota; class Spirochaetia; order Sphaerochaetales; family Sphaerochaetaceae; genus Pleomorphochaeta. The sequence goes on along the minus strand of JALNVT010000070.1, from coordinate 9,274 downwards.
GCTGTAGATATTCAACAATATCCACAAGGTCAATTAGCTGTATATAAAGATGGTGTAGAACAAGTTGCTCTTGGCGCTAACTTCATCTCTGTAGAGGATCCAACTTACATTGGTGACTATGTACCTAACTTCAAAGCTTTAGTAGCTCCAATGCTATATAACAATTTTGACCAATACGAAGCTGTTATCAATTCTGATTTAGTAAAGGGTTGGGAAAAAGAATTAGAAGAAAAGAGTAACATCAAAGTATTATCTCTAGATTATATCTTTGGATTCAGATCAATGATGACAAACAAAGTTATTACAACTCCTGAAGACCTAAAAGGTATGAAGATTCGTACTCCTGGATCACAATTATTCATCGATACAATCAATGCAATGGGTGCAACTGCAACTCCACTTCCATTCTCAGAAACTATTTCTGCTGTACAGCAGGGTGTTGTTGATGGTTTAGAAGGAACAGTTGATGCTTATGGTTCAAATGGTTCAAGCGAAGTTGCTAAAAACATGGCATTCACAAACCATTTCTTAGGCGTTTGTGGTGTATATATCAACAGTGATGTATTCAATTCAATGCCTGTAGAATACCAAGAGATTGTACAAGAAGAATTCACTAAAGGTGCAAAACAGATGGTAGGCGAAATTTCTTCTAACTATGACAAACAAATTAAGGCTCTAGAAGCTCAAGGAATCAAATTCAATGAAGTTGACCATGATGCATTCGCAGCTGCTTGTGAACCTGTTTATAAGACTTTAACTGGTGTTGATGATGATGCAATTTCATTACTCAAAGCAGAAATCAAAAAAGCTAATTAATTAATAGCTATATAAATAAAAGTTGGTTTCTAACTAAAAATTTGAAACCAGCTTTTTCTTTTATCTTCTTGGAATTACTAATATTTCAAGGACATTCTACATCTAATATTAAATTTTAAAAAATTGGGGTAACTTACATGAAATATAGTATCAAGAGTATTCTAAAAAACCTTGATGAGATTGTTGCTGGTATATGTATCTTTGCAACTACAACAATAGTTCTTGTCAACGTTTTTACTAGATATCTGTTAAATACTGGTATTTACTGGACAGAAGAGGTCTCTACAGGTTTATTTGTATGGGCCGTTTTCATTGGTTCTGCTGCTGCATATAAAAAGCATATGCACGTTGGCGTTGATATGGTTGTTAAAAGACTTCCTCCAAGAGGAAAGTTCATAACTAAGATTATTGTTGATTTTCTGCTGATTTTGATCAATGGCTACATAACTCAAATGACATTCACCTATCTCAGTATATCCTACAAAAAGGTGACTCCTGTACTTGAATTATCTTCAGCATGGATAAGTGGTTCTATTTTGATCAGCTTTATTTTAATAACAATCTATTCTATCTATTTTTTCATCTATGATATTCGTCATATTGAAGAAATTGAAGGAGGAAAATTCTAATGTCATCATTCATACCTATTATTATTGTTTTTGTACTGTATTTCTCAAGTTTGCCAATAGCTTTCTCGCTTTTTGGCGCAACAGTTTTCTATTTTGGATTTATGGATGCAACTTCCCCTACAGCTCTTTTACTTCAGAGATTTGTAACAAGCACCCAATCATTTCCTCTTCTAGCAATACCATTCTTTGTTATGGCAGGTTCAATCATGAACTACTGCGGAATTTCAAAAAAATTGATGGCATTTGCTGATGTTCTTACAGGCCACATGCCTGGTGGTCTTGCTCAATCCAACGTACTGTTGAGTATGTTGATGGGTGGTGTTTCTGGTTCAGCTAATGCTGATGCTGCAATGGAATCAAAGATGCTTGTACCAGAGATGGAACGAAGAGGTTTTGACAAACCATTTGCAACAGCAATTACTGCTGCATCATCAGCAGTCACACCTGTTATTCCACCTGGAATCAACTTAATAATCTACGCTTTGATTGCAAGTTGTTCTGTTGGTCGTATGTTCGCTGCAGGTTACATGCCAGGTCTTTTGATGGCTGTTCTTCTGATGTTTGCTGTTAATATCATCTCAAAGAAAAGAGGATACAAACCAACTAGAGAGGTCAAGGCTTCTGGAAAAGAAGTTGCTGTACAGGCTGCTGATTCTCTATGGGCACTTCTATTTCCTTTTGGTATCATTCTTGGAATCAGAATTGGTCTATTCACACCATCTGAAGCTGGTGCCGTAGCTGTTCTTTATTGCATACTCATCGGTAAATTTATCTATAAAGAATTAAAATTAAAACACTTCATTCCAATTATGAAAGAGACAATTTACGGAACAAGTTCAGTTGTATTGATCATTGTAGCTGCCAATGTATTTGGATATTACCTCAACTGGGAAAGAATTCCACAGGCTGTTACAGAAGGTCTTTTGAATTTCACTCAGAACAAATATTTGATGCTTATGATTTTCAATGTTCTTCTTTTGATCATTGGTATGTTCTTAGAAGGCGGAGCTGCATTGATTATCTTGGCTCCATTGCTTGTACCAGTTGCAACTCAACTTGGTGTTGATGTAATTCATTTTGGTTTGATCTGCATTGTAAATATCATGATTGGTGGATTGACTCCTCCTTTCGGTTCAATGATGTTCACCTGCTGTACAATTACAAACTGTGATTTAGAAGATTTCACAAAAGAAGTAATGCCATTTATTGGAACTCTAGTAATCTCACTTCTGTTGATTACATACATTCCACAAATAACATTGTTCCTTCCAAATCTACTTTACGGAGTAGCATAAAATAAGGAGAAAATAATATGTTGATTATTGGACATAGAGGATGTCATTATCCTAAATACAATCAGAACACAATCAGAGCTTATAAGAAAGTTGTGGAAGACGGAGCTAAAGCTTTTGAAATGGATGTTCAGCTTACAGCAGATGATGCCCTGGTTGTTGTTCATAACCTAGATCTAACCATGGTATCAAACGGAAAGGGACTCATCAGAGATAAAACCCTATCTGAGGTAAAGCAGCTTTGGGCAGGAAAAATAGAAGATGGTAAAGATAAGATACCTGAACTCTATGAAGTTTTTGATTTAATTGCCTCCTATCCTAAGGACAGCAGACCAACTTTAAATCTTGAATTGAAGGGAGAAGGAACAGGTCGCCCTTCAGCTGTTCTATTTAAAAATAATTATCTAGATAAAGGTAAGATTGATAAAGAAAATATTCTTGTGAGCTCTTTCAATTGGGATGAACTCAGAGAGTTCAGAAAGGTAATACCTGAAATCGATGTGGCTCTACTAGATGGATCCATCAGAAGAAAGGAATTACTTAAATTGATACCTGATGGTAAGAAACTGTTCTCTCATATTTTTGCATATGGAGAAGAGGATTACATGATTCCAAAGACTTCAAATCTTGAAGAGTGCATTGAATACTACAACAGAGAGATAGAGGACACTCATATCAGAAAGATAATAATAGATGAGGTCACAAAATGTCTTGAAGGTGGTTATTACACTGATGATTTGATAGAGGAAGCAAAGAAGATGAATGCTTTCTCATTGAATTTGTGGGCAAATACAGTCTCAGGCGAATTCATAAAAAAATGTCATGACAATGATTTGAAAGTTTACCTGTACACAGTAAATAATCCAAAAGATTTAGATGTGATGAAAAAAATAAAACCTGATGGAATATTTACTGACTATTTTGTAGAGACTTATAACTATATTAATAAAGATTAGGAGTTATCCTTTTTTTTAAATATTTGATGTTTGCTCCTATCGGAAGTTTTCCGATAGGAGCATTTGTTTTACCAATTCTTTAAAATATCTTTCAGAGGTTCCTCCATCCATTCATCATAGAATTGAGGATCTCTAGCTTTTCTTGCAATCATAGAGAGAGCCATAAGATGTTTGTCTCTTTCATCAAAGCGTCCAATAAGACAGAATATAGCTTTGACACTCTTATCCTGACGAGAGAATTCAACACCATCTTTGTTTCTCACAACAATCAATTTTAGTCCATCAACTTTATCACTGATTACATGAGGGATTGCAACAAAATCACTCAATACAGTGCTTGCTTCCTCTTCCCTTCGTAAGAACTCCTCTATTGCATAATCCTTATCCAAAGTGAAACGATTTTCTTTAACCGAAAGAACTGCATCCAGCATCTCTTCAAAGTCACATTTTCCACTCATTTCGAATGTTTTGGCATTTTTCAATATCTCACCAAACTCATCATAAAGACCATCTCTCTGATTCACGATTTCCTCCATCTCACTTTCCAGAAGATCATCAGTCAATCTTTCATCTGCAAGTCTCTTCAATAGGTGCAGCAGTGCTGATTCTCCGTTTGAATTTTTATTACCATAGAAGATAAAGAGGAATACACATGCAATTATAATTGCAAATGTCATCTGAACAACTTTTGTTCCCATGTTCATGATCAAAATTACAAATATAACTATACATAGTATCTGCAAGAAAGGATAAAGAGGAGCTTTGAATGTAGGCTTGTAGCTCTTCATCTTACTCTCTCTAAGAACGAGTACTGATAGATTTGTCAAAATGTAAGATATCAATATTACAGAAGATGCAACTTTAACAAGGGAATCCAGTTGGAATAGAAGCGAGATGAAGATTATACACCCTGTAATTATGATTGCAACAAAAGGCATTCCTCTTTTATTGACTTTTGCAAATACATTTGGGAGAAGTCCATCTCTTGATAGAGAGAAAGGATATCTTGATGAAGCAAGTATTCCAGCATTTGCTGTTGTTACAAACGCAAATGATGATGCTACAGTCATCAATATATATCCAACATTACCAAGTTTCATACCAGCTGCATCAGCAACAGGAGTCACAGAATTAACAAACTGTTCAGGACTCAATGTTCCTGTAAGTCCTATCAAAACAAGGACATAAAGAATTGTAACCACAACAATGGAACTGATCATTCCAAGTGGAATATTTCTTTTTGGATTCTGTATCTCCTCAGCTAGATTGGCAACTTTTAAAAGACCACCAAATGAGATAAATACGAATCCAGCTGTCATAAATGTGCCACTGATTCCATCCAAAAAGAATGGAGTATAATTAACTCTCTTTGCTCCAGGAATACATGCAACAACAAATATAATTAAAAGAGTGAGCAATCCAACAACAAGAACATTCTGAAGAGTTGCTGCTTCTTTTACGCCATGCAGATTCAAAAGAACAAAAAACAGCACACATGCAAAAGAAATTGCAACAAGATTGAATCCAGTCAACATATATATAACTTCTGCAAGACCGTAGATAGCAAGTGAGCTCTTCAGTGACAGTGCCAGCCATCCCAATATACCTGAAAATGTACCTAGCAGTGGTCCAAGAGATCTATTTATGAAATAATAGTCCCCTCCAGCCTTTGGCATTGCAGTTGCAAGCTCAATTATAGCAAAAGACCCAATCATAGCCATAACACCAGCTAATAAATAACTGATTATAGCAGATGGTCCACTTCTTGCGTAAGCAAGAGATGGCAATATAAATAATCCAGAGCTGATCATAGCTCCGACGGCTAATGAAAAAACACCAGTAAAAGTAACTTCTCGTTTGAGATTCATAATTCTCCTTAATAAGTAAATAGATTCATTACATTGATACAATATGCATACAAAATATTTCAGTACAAACTGCTTTTATTATTACAATATAACGATTTACCTTTTCACGCTTAGAGTATAACAGAGTATGGAAATTCTAAAAATAAAAAACGCAAAATAATTTAAGTAAAATTATTTATGCATAAATTAATGCTATTAAATATAATTAAACACTTATTTTTACTATATATATATTAAGTATAATATGAAAAAAGGTTCAAGTTTGACTTTTTTTAAGTCTCACTCAAACCATTTTTATGAACATTATCTATACTATTTCAGGTGTTTTTATTATTTAATAAGTCTTAAATTGCTGTTTTCAACTTCTTTTAGTAATGGAATTGAAACAGCAGCACCACTCTTTGATACTGCCATAGAGGAAGCTATTGAAGCAATTTTCAAAGACTCTTCCACACAAAGGTTCTTTGAAATACTGCTTATGAAGTATCCACTGAAAGTATCTCCTGCTGCAGTTGTATCAACAACCTCAACATCATATATGCCATGTCTGTACATATTCTTATCATCAAAATAGCAGACACCATCTTTTCCAAGAGTAAGTACAAATTTAGCTTTTGGGAATTTTCTCTTCATCTCTTCTATCAATTTATCAATATCATCAGTTTCAATACCACACATAGACTGAGCTTCAATTTCATTGAGTAAGAAACAATCCACCATATCCAAATTCAAATCTGTAATCACAGAATTAAATGGGGATGGATTTAAGAAAATAACCATCTTTTTTTTATGAGCACTTTTCACAATATAATCAAGATTGTTTACTTCGTTTTGCAAAACCAAATAATCACCTTCATCAAAATTTTTGAACACCTCATCAATATATAATTTGTCCAGTTGAACGTTTGCACCGCCAAACAAAAGAATGCAGTTATTACCTTTTGAATTGACTTGGATTATTGCATGACCGGTAGGACAGTCCATCTCTTGAACAAAATCTGTATTTACATTGCTATCTCTCAATAGCTCTTTAAGAAATTGTCCATCGTATTTACCGATACCACCTGCGTGATAAACCTCACTGCCACTTCTGGATAATGCAACAGATTGATTCAAACCTTTTCCCCCTGGGAAGGTCTCTCGTCTTGTTGAACTTATTGTCTCTCCAGCTTGAACAAAGTGTTCAACTTGATAAACGTAATCAATGTTAAGTGATCCAAAATTTAATATCTTCATTAATCAAATGCTCCTTAAATGATTATAATGGTAAAAACCCATATCAGGTTTTTACCATTAATTTTTAAAATTTATTCTGTAACAAGAGTTACGTCAACAGGAAGACTCTGAGGAACAGTCTCACCGTTTAATAGCTTAACAGCTGTTTGAACTGCTCTTTCACCCATCAACTGTGGTTGTTGAGCTACTGTTGCAGCTAATTTTCCATTTGCTACTGCATCTCTTGCATCATCTGTAGCATCAAATCCAATGATAACTACATCATCAGCTACACCAGCTAAAGCTTGTACAGCACCCAATGCCATTTCATCATTGTGGGCAAATACACCTTTGATACCAGGATGTGCTTGATAGATATTTTCCATTACAGATAGACCTTCTGCTCTGTTGAAGTTTGCTGTTTGACTTGCAACAATATTCAATTTGGTATCTGCTACCTGGTGGAAACCTTCTCCTCTATCAATTGTAGCGGAAGCTCCTAAAACACCTTGAAGTTCTGCAACTTCTGCACCCTCACCAATCATACTTACCATATAATCAGCAGCAAGTTTTGCACCCATTACATTATCTGATGCGATGGAACAACTTACGGATTCACCATTTACAGCACGGTCTACAGAAATGATTTTTACACCAGCAGCCTTAGCTGATTTAACAGCAGGAGCTACAGCATCAGAATCAACAGGATTGATGATTATAACTTTAGCACCTTTAGATACCAAGTCATCAATATCATTGATCTGTTTTACTACATCATCTCCAGCATCAACTACAGTCAAATCATACCCCTCTGATTCGGCGTCAGCTTTTGCTCCATCAACAACTGTTACAAAGAACGGATTGTTGAGTGTTGAAATTGATAGTCCAATTAATTTTGAACTGTCACTTTTTGTTTCTTCTTTTGTACCACCTGCAAATGCCATTGAGATGGAACACAATGCAACTAATAACATCACTGTTAATTTTTTCATATTTAAAACTCCTTAAGTTTAAATTTTTACTTATCTATGTCTATCAGATAATACTGCAAGAAGTATTACGATAGCTTTTACAACCTGTTGGTAATAAGAAGAGATTCCAATAATATTCATACCATTGTTCAATGCGGCAATTATAATAACACCAGTGAGAGTACCGAGTATTTTACCTCTTCCGCCATTCATACTTGTGCCACCGACAGCTACAGCTGCGATTGCATCCAATTCATAACCAGAACCAAGTGTTGGTTGAGCAGATCCCAAACGAGAGACCAAAATCAAACCAGCAAAAGCTGCAGTGAATCCTGATACTGCATAAACAAGATATTTTACCTTTGCAATGCTGATACCAGCTAAAGCAGCTGCTTTATCATTACTTCCTGTTGCATATGTATCTCGTCCTATTACTGTATTCTGCAGAAAGAATCTGAATATAAAGAATAAGATTATCATGATCCAAACAGGAACTGGAATTCCTAAAAATTTTCCTTGACCTAAGAAGGCCAATAATGAACTATCACCCAAACGAGATATTGGACGACCATCACTGAAGATCATTGCTATTCCTCTGAAGGCTGTCATTGAGACCAATGTAGCAATGAAAGGTTGAATTTTTCCGTTCACAACCATAACACCATTGAGAACTCCAAGTGCAATACCAATTATCAAAACAAGTAATATAGCAATAGGAGCAGGAACTCCGCCCTTCAACATACCAGCACCTAACAATGCTGTCAGTGCCAAAGTAGATCCAACAGAAAGATCAATTCCTCCAGTTAGAATTACAACTGTCATTCCAAATGCTATCAATCCATTTACTGATGATTGTCTTAAAAGCGATAATAGATTGTTCACAGTCCTAAATTCGGGACTTATGATACTCAGTAATAATAACAACAACACCAGAGCAATTTGTGATCCGTATTCTTGAAGCATATTTGATTTATTTGTTAACTTATTCATTGATTGTTCCTCCGGTAGCCAATGTCATAATATTTTCTTGGGTTGCAACATCTTTGTTTATAATCCCACCTACTGTACCTTCATGAATCACCATTATTCTGTCACTCATTCCCAATACTTCTGGTAGGTCTGAAGAAACCATTATTATAGCTGCCCCTTGCTTTACTAGCTTTGTAATTAATGAATATATTTCTTGTTTTGCACCAACATCAACACCACGTGTTGGTTCGTCCAAAATCAAAACTTTAGGGTCTGTATATAACCATTTTGCAAATACAACTTTCTGTTGATTTCCACCTGATAAATTCTGTGCAAGATGATTTATCCCTGTGCATCTGATTGATAACTCTTTTATAGCTTTTTCAGACAAACTTATTTCTTTAGTTTTATCAATCACAAAGCCATTTGATGTTATCAAATCGTAGTTTGTTATACCAATGTTATTGCTGATTGACTTTTCAAGCATCAATCCTTCTTCTTTTCTATCTTCTGTTATATATCCAATTCCTGCATTTTTAGCTTCGCCTGGTCCATAAT
>JALNVT010000069.1 GCA_023231265.1 Sphaerochaetaceae bacterium | reverse complement strand
GTTGGACCCCATCCATTATTTATACCAATGTCTTCTGATTTTGCTTCAGATACCTCATCATCTTCTGCAGGCATCTCTTCAGCACTCTCTAGACAGAACAATTCAACCTTATCTGCACCAGTTCTAACAGAGGTACGAGCAACATCTATTGCAACATTACCACCACCAATAACAACTACATTACCAGGAGTCTTAACTTTTTTTCCAAGATTAACATCACGTAAGTATTCAACACCAGCAATAACCGATTTATTGTCCTCACCTTCAATACCTAATTTGCGACCACCCTGTGCACCAATTGCTACATAGAAAGCCTTGTATCCCTGATTTCTCAGCTCATCTAAAGAGATATCCTTACCAACCTCTACACCACATTTAATTTCAACACCTAGCTTTCGAATGACATCAATTTCAGAATCAATAACACCTTTTTCCAGGCGGAAAGAAGGAATACCATATTTGAGCATTCCCCCAGGTTCATCTAGCTTTTCAAATACAGTTATTGAATAACCTTTTTGTGCTAGAAAAAATGCACATGACAGACCAGAAGGACCTGCTCCAACAATTGCAATCTTTATAGCATGATAATCGAAGAGCTTTTCAGGAATGAATTGATTTGCTTCCTGCATCTCTCTATCTGCAATAAACTTCTTGATATCATCAATAGCAACAGGATCATCTATTCCATTTCTAGTGCACTCTTGTTCACAAGGATGAGGACAGATACGTCCACAAACAGCAGGGAAAGGATTCTCTTTCTTTATGAGTTCCAGAGCTTCATCATATTTACCCAAAGATGCCAATTTAACATATCCCTGAACAGATATATGAGCGGGACAGGTAGCCTTACAAGGAGCGCCACCAGTTGCATAAGTGTTCTCAAAGTTCTCACGGAAATCAGGATTATAGCGTTCCTTACCCCAATTATGATTATCAGGTAAAGGCATCTCAGGATATTTAATTTCAGTTTTGGTACATAGATTGGAACCAAGTTTTACAGCATTTGCTGGACATGTTTCCACGCACTGGCCACAACCACCACATTTCTCTGGATCAACTTTAGCAACATAGTTTGAACGAGACATATTGGGAGTGTTGAAATACTGGCTTGTACGTAGAGCCAAACAAACGTTACGCTCACAGTTACATATAGCCCATATCTTATTTGTTCCATCCATATTTGATACTTGATGCATGTAGCCTCGTTTTTCTGCAAGTGCCAATACTTCTTCGGCTTCTTTCTTGCTTATACGTCTAGCTTTCTTTGTTGCAATACAACTTTCAGCAGTGGCACCCAAAATCAAGCACATCTCTTCTGGAAGATTTCCAGTTCCTTCTCCCATCTGCTCACGAACCAAACGACACTGACAAGGTGCCAGTGCAATATGATTTTGATATTTGGTTAGCCAGTAAGATATTTCTTCATAAGGGGCTTTTCTGGTCTCAGCTTGTATTGCTGATTCAACTGGAATGACACGCATTGCACCATTACCCATAGGCATTGCTGTAACAACTTGTTCAACAGTATCTTTGGTATATTGTTCAAAAGCTCTAGCAATTTCAGGATGTGCATTTGCATTCTCACGATTTAGCATCATCAATTCAAAAATACCTGGAACAAATATTGGTAATTCAAATCTATCTGTGCCATCGCTCTGTGGCTTCAATTCAAGAATTCCATAATCTGCAAGCTGCATACACATATCAAAAGTATCTGCATAGGTCATTTTATTACGTTCTGCTAGGTCCTCAACTTTCTCTTCAATACGCCTTTTCATTGAAATTAGCAAATCAGCCTGCTCATCCGTCAATAAGTCTGCAAATACATAATATTCAGGATCTTCTTCAGTGTAATTTACTTTGCGTCCAGCTACGTGTTGAGCCAGCTCCAAAATCTTTTGTCTAAAAGCCATCTTCCCCTTCCTTTTTGTGTAGAATTTTCTATTGCTATCCCTTTATTGTTTCATCTGCCATTTCAGCCAACCAAGCTGCCCAAGCTTCAACACCCTCTCCTGTTTTTGCTGAAATAGGGAATATTTTGATATTGGGATTTAGTTTTAGAACTCTTTCTTTTAAAGCATCCATATCAAAATCAAATACAGATATTGTATCTATTTTATTAACAATTAAGGCATCACACATTTTAAACATTTTTGGATATTTCAGAGGCTTATCATCCCCTTCAGGAACAGATAAAATCATTGCATTCTTAACTGCCCCAGTATCAAAAGAAGCAGGACATACTAGATTCCCTACATTTTCAAGTACTGCGATATCAATATCTTCTGTACCAACCTCATCCAGTCCTTGCTTGGTCAATTTGGCATCGAGGTGACACATACCTCCTGTATGCAATTGAATTGTTTTGACACCTGCAGCTGCTATCTTCTTAGCATCCACATCAGAATCTATATCTGCTTCTAAAACACAAAGTCGAAATTTATGCTTAAGCAACTTGATGGTCTGCAATAGAGTTGTTGTCTTTCCAGAACCTGGAGAACTCATCAGATTGAGCAAAAATGTATTCGTCTCTTTCATATCTGAACGAACTTTTTCTGCTGCTTCATCATTGCTGCTGTAAATACTTTTTTGTATTTGAATAATTTTAAACTGATCCATTTGAACTCTCTCTTTTGTTGTTTTGATTATTCAAGGGTAACCTCGAAATATTCTCAAGTCAATAAAAATTTGTTGAGTAAATAGAAGCACTGTAAGGAGATAATGATTATAACTATCCATAATCTTAAACATATGTGTAAAATATATATATTTATGTTACTTTTTGTTCTGTAAAGAATTAATCCATCAGATGAGAATCATCAGAATTGGTCCCAATTTTGTCTATCAGGCATCATTTGAAAAATGGGTTTTCAACCAGAAGTTATGAGTATTAAAAAAAACATTGCCTTAAATGAGCAAAAAATAATATCATGAAGATGTCGTTTTATATCTGATAATTTTTATAATATTCTATATTACGATATATGCTATAAGAGGAGAGTCTATGAATTTTGAATATAAAGAATATACATTAAGAAAAGTTGAAGCTAAAGATGCACAAGAATTATTAAAAATAACTAATGATGATGAAATTATGAAATATTATGGAGAATCAGGAGCTCACATAAAAGACGAAGAAGAAGCTTTAATTGAAATTAATTGGAACATCAGTCAATTCGATCATCATGCAGGCATGTGGGTAATTACAAAAAAAACAGCAGATGAATATATAGGTGATATTGGATTTAATAAATACATCAAAGCTCACAATAAAGTTGAAGTTGGATACAAGCTGAAGAAAGAATATTGGGGTGAAGGTATCATAACAAATTTTTTAAATCAGCTGCTCAATTATGGTTTCACTGAATTGAATTATAATAGAATTGAAGCTTTAGTTGATGTCAATAATTTTGCATCCAAGCGTGTTCTATTAAAAAACGGCTTTGAATTAGAAGGAGTTTTAAGAGATTATGAATTTGAATATGGACACTATGTAGATTTGGAAATGTATTCAATCATAAAGCGTACTTTTAATAGATAATTTGTATTGCCAACATAAAATAGATTTCATTGAAAATAATGATCTCACCTAATCTTTTTAAATCAATGCTGAGTATGTAAGAACAAAATCATGCACTCAGAGCATAAAAAATGTAGACAGATGCAATTGAATATAATCAAAGCTGTATCTGACTACATCACAGTAACTATTATTTCATACCCGCCAATGAAAGTTTGACTTTCTCAAGGTCTCTTTTCCTTTCAAATAACGGTGCTTTATTTGTTTCATAAGCAATGAGATTCTCTTCAAAAGTAGTAACACGTTCTTTATTCATGTACAGTACTCCCAATGGGAACTTCTCCATCTCTAATGATTTTCTAAATGCTTCAACTTGATCATATGGATCATACTTGTCATCAAGATAATAACTGTGCTCTTTGAACCATGCAAAGTTATTTAACTTGTTGAAGGATACACAAGGTTGGAATATATCGACCACCGCATAACCTTTATGTAAAATTGCTTTTTTGATGATTTCTTTTGTCTGTTCTTGATCACCACTGAAAGCTCTTGCAACAAATGATGCTCCAAGAGAAATTGCAACAGCCATAGGATTGAAAGGTTCATTTGTGACCCCAAAAATCTGAAGAGTTGTCTTCATTCCTTTTGATGTAGTTGGAGATGCCTGACCTTTTGTAAGACCATATATCATATTGTTATGAACTATGTTTGTAATATTTACATTTCTTCTAATTGCATGAATGAAGTGATTTCCACCCTCTCCATACATATCACCCTCTCCACTTTCAGCGATAACTGTCATTTTAGGATTTGAAACCTTAACAGCAGTTGCAACTGGCAGAGCTCTTCCATGAAGGCCGTTGAAGAAATTGGTATTCACGTATTGAGGCATCTTAGCAGCTTGACCAATTCCTGAAACCATAACTGTGTTCTCTTGTTCAAGCTCAAGTTCATTCATCGCTTTTTTAATTATTTCAAGTATGGAAAAGTTTCCACATCCAGGACACCATGCTATATCTTGATTGCTAATATCAAATTTGTTTTTCATTATTTATCTCCTGCTACTTCATTGATTTTTTCAACCAATTCTTCTAGATAAAAATGCATGCCATTGTATTTTAATATCTTATGTTCAATTTCAACACCTGTAACTATTTTTAATAACTTTGCAAACTGGGCAGTTGCATTATTTTCAATAATTATTATATTTTTTGCTTTATCCAAATATGGCTTAATTTTGTCACTGATAGGATAAACTTGAGTGAAATGAAGATAACCAATTTTTTTGTTATTGATTTCCTTCAGAGCATCATTAATTACATTGAATGTTGATCCCCAACCTATAACTAAGGTTTCATAATCCTTGTTTCCAGTGAATACAGGTTCTATTATATCTTTCTTAATTGAATCCAATTTATGAAGTCTCTTATCAGTCATTTTGACTCTGATATCTAAGTCCTCTGTCAATCTTCCATACTCATCATGTTCATCACTATCAACATGTACCAGACCATCACCAAATCCAGGAATACCTCTTGGAGATATACCACTTGCATTGAGTTTGTATCGTTTGTAATCCTTATCAGTTTTTATGATTTTATCATCAACTTTTATATCAAGGTCTAATTTTTTGGTATTGTAGAAACTATCCAAAAAATACTGATCTGTAAGAATTATTACTGGTACCTGATATTTATCTGCAAGATTGAAAGCTTCAGCGGTGGTCTTTACAGTATTTTCAATACTGGATGGAGCCAATATAATACGTGGAAATTCACCATGGCCAGAATAAAGAGCTACTTCAAGATCTCCCTGTTCTGTTCTCGTTGGAAGACCTGTTCCAGGTCCTGGTCTCTGAGCGATGTGGACTACTATAGGAGTCTCAATGATTCCAGACAGACTGATGCCCTCTCCCATGAGTGCAAATCCACCACCTGAGGTTGTAACCAGAGCTCTTGCCCCAGCATACCAAGCTCCGATACCCATATTTATAGCAGATATCTCATCTTCTGCTTGCTCAACTACTATTTCCATCTCTTTTGAGTGCTCTGATAGAAATGTCAGCACACCAGTTCCAGGAGACATAGGGTAAGAAGAAATGAAATTACATCCACCCATCAAAGCTCCATAACCCACAGCATCATTTCCGTTCAGGAAATAGTCATCTTTAATTTTAGGGTCTCTCTTTATATCAATTCTTACTTTAGAATCATCATACAGAGCTTTGCCCAACTCAAATCCACTTTTTGCAGCTTCAATATTGTTATCAACTATAGCTTTGCCTTTACTTTCAAACTTTTCAGTTACAAATTCATTGAGCAAATCAAGATTGCTGTTAAATAAAGCCAGAACGACACCACAAGCAACTATATTCAAATAGATCTTACTTCCAATTTCTTTGGCAATCTTCAACAAAGGAATGTCTATGATCTCATACTTGGTATCGGTCAACAATTCTTTATCACCAAGAATTATGGTATTGTCAGAAAGTCTATCTGCTACATGCTCTATAGCTTTACTATCTAAAGGAATAAGAATATCGATTTTATCTTTCATCGATTTAACATTCTTATCTGAAACTCTTATGATTGTAGAATTGCTTCCACCACGAATTCTGGACATGTATTCTTTAGTCCCAAAAACATTGTATCCACTTTTCTTCAAAACATGGACCAAAATTAATTCTATAGTTTTTATGCCTTGGCCTGCTTCGCCGCATAAAACAATAGAAACATCTTCTTTAAAAAAATTATCTCTTTTATCCATATACACCTCAAAGAATAATATAATCATTCCTTTTAAAATTTGCTGAATTAGTTATTTCTCAAGATTTCTTTATTTTACCAATTAAAAACCTCAAGCAAGACTATCTTTTTTGTTCCAAATGTTCGTTCTGAGTAGCTGTTGAACTCTGTTGATTTTTCACTCAACATATGAGCTACAACTATTATCTTTATTTATCTTTTCTATAGCTCTCCTCACTTCATACGTATTATTTTCAATTTATTCCAATCACCAACAACATCAAATATGAGAGTCTTTAGACCATCAAGCTACCTCCACAAGAGAGATAGCTATATGAAAACTAAACCATGTACTTTATATCAGATGTATATGTTGGATATGCCCATGGAAGATCCTTAAGAGCGGATGCTGGCAATCCATGCTTTATAGCAAGAGCAAATAGATTGATAAGCTCACCTGCATAAGGACTTACAATATGAGCACCCAATAACTTTCCTGATTCAGAATCAGTGACTGTTTCATAATAAATGTGTTTTGCGTTAAGTCTGCGGTAATTCATCATTCCACTGCCTGATCCTTTCTTAACTGTTACTTTGTGTCCCAGAGCTTCAGCTTTTTCTTCAGTCAATCCAACACTTGCAATTTGAGGATAGGTAAATACAACAGAAGGTACAGAATCATAATCTACCTGTTTACTTTTTTCACTGATGATATTGGTTGCAGCTGTTATTGCCTCCATGTCTGCAACAGGTGCAAGCATTATTGAAGATACACAATCTCCTGCAGCATAAATACTTTCTGCAGTACTCTGCATATATTCATCAGTTATAATTCCTCTTCTATCATATTTAACACCAACTGCATCAAGATTCAAATTCTTTATCTCAGGTGCTCTTCCTATACCTGCAATTACATATGCACCATCAAAGTCACCATGTTTTACAGTATTGACTCTATAGCCATCATTGGTCTTTTTTATTCCAACTACATCAACACCAGTGACCATCTTTATTCCATGCTCTTCAGCTGATTTGATAACTGGAGATAATAAAGTTTGAGGAAACATATTTAAAAAACTGTCACCTTTCTGAAGTACAGTTACCTGACTACCAGCAAGAGCAGCTACAAATGCAAATTCAAGAGATATGTATCCACCACCAATAAAAACAATAGATTTAGGTATTTCTTTCAGCTCCAGAAAATCATCACTTCCATGAGGAAGGACACTGCCTTTCATTTTAAGTTGAACAGCAGAGGCCCCTGTGGCAATGAGAAATGAATTTGCACTGAGAACTTCTCCAGATTCTTTAATCAAAAGACTTTTGGAATCTCTAAATGTTGCAGTACCTTCATAACTATCAATGCCATTATCTTTAAGAGATTTTTTTGTATTTTCAGTAACTTTCGAGGTAAATTCACCTTTGAACTGCTGCAATTGAGTCCAATCAGTAACAGCTGGAGTTTTATACCCCTTTCCAAGCAAAGCACGAGTTTCAGCTGCAATTTGAGTATTGTTGACCAAATATTTCTTAGGTTGACAACCTCTTAAAGCACATGTACCACCATAAGGGCGGTTATCAACAACTGCAACCTTCTTTCCTTTTTGAGCCAATATTCCAGCTGCTGTCAAACCAGCTGTTCCTGTTCCAATTACAATAGTATCATACATAAAATTTTTCCTTTTACGGTTTGTCAAATATAACTCTTATTGCCTAAAAGATTTTATTCATCAGTTTTTCACTTGGCTGCATCAACATCTTGACGTATTGTGATCTCTTGTATGCAAATTCATCTTTTCCACTCAACTTCTCACTGCTCATCTTTCCACGGAAATCATCAAGAGTTGAATAATGTTTGTCATCCATCCATTTTTCTAATCCAGTTAAAATTGTTTCAATATGTTTTGGACCATTCTTATAGAGTGCGGATACAAGTTGAACAGCATCTGCACCAGCCAAAATCATACGTATCACATCATCAGAATCCATAATTCCAGTACTTGAACATATGGAGCTCTTTATATTTCCAGAAATGAGACCTGTAAATTTCAATGGAAGACGATTGTCATCCTTGCTACTGAAGTTAAATGGTAATGTAAACTTTTCATTTTTAATATCAATATTTGATTGGAAGAATCTATTGAATAGCACAAATCCATTGATACCTATATTATCCATTCTTTTGATCATACCAGTTAGATCAGTATAATAAGAACTGAGTTTCACACTTATAGGTAAATCTATTGCCTTTCTGATTTTTCTGAGAACAGCAAGTTGCTCCTCTTCAATATTTGATGAACTGGTGATGCTATTATCAGGAGAGCTGTACAAATTCAGTTCAATACCATCTACACCTGTATCTTCAATTTTTTTGGCATATTCAACCCAAACTTTCTCATTGACTGCATTCAAACTAGCTATAACAGGAATATCACAATTCTCTTTAGTTTTCTTGATCCAATATAGATGATAATCTGGCCCTTTTTCTTCTAATTCAGGAAAGAGAGTCAGTCCTTCAGGATGAATATCATCATGTTCATGAAGCTCTTTATCTAACTCAAGAGATTCCAATTGGATTTCTTCTTCAAATAGTGACTTGCAGACAATAGCTCCTGCTCCAGCCATCTCAATTTTTTTTATCATATCTAAATTTGATGTCAGTCCAGAAGCACCTGCAATAACAGGACTTTTTAATTTCAATCCCATGTACGAAGTAATTAATTCAGCCATAACGCAATCTCCTTATTAAATTTCAGAATAGAAATAAATTTTATATATTTATTTCTACATCTTTTATTAAAACATACACCCAAATGTTAAATAGTTCTGTTTGCTATCGCACATAGTGAGTCTTCAGAACAAAGCCAAATCCCCTTCAATTTGCTCTGTCTAATTCTCATATTTGATAATTTTTCTCGCATAAATTACTATATATAATGATAATCAGTTAATTATTTATCTTATATAGAATAAAATAAATTTTACTTTCAAAAAATTAATTCATTTTTCCTTTTAAATTTTTACATATTGTGATTCATTGATTTGTCTAAAAAATCTTGTGTCATCAATAATCATAGTTCTTACATATGGATAAGAAGGACTTCAAAGTTTCATGCACAATGCATTATTTAATTGACGATGATTTAACTATGAATTAGTGTAGTAATAAGGATACAATTGAAATATGAAAAATAGTGATAAGCAAAATCCAATCGATGCACACATGAATTTATTACTTGCAGCTCTACCTGAATCAGAGTTCAACCGAATTCTTCCCAATCTTCAACTGGTCAATCTTCCTTTGGGAAAATGTCTCTCAGAATCAGGAGAGCAGATGAGTTGTGTTTATTTCCCAACAACTGCAATTGTCTCATTGCTTTACAACATGGAAAGTGGCTCTTCAGCAGAAATAGCTGTAGTGGGTAATGATGGAGTTGTGGGCATATCTTTATTTATGGGAGGATTATCTACTCCCAACAGAGCAATAGTACAGAGCAGTGGTTATGCATTCAAATTGACTGAAGCTTATGTTAAATATGAATTCAATCGTTCACAAGTTTTCCAAAAATTTATGCTGCGCTATACCATGGCTTTATTTGCCCAAGTGTCTCAGACTGCGGCATGCAACAGATATCATACTGTTGAACAGCAGTTATGCAGATGGATTTTACTCCATTTAGATAGATTGCCTTCAAACGAACTTTTTATGACTCATGAATTGATTGCAAATATGCTTGGTGTACGTAGAGAGGGTGTGACCATAGCTGCTGAAAAACTTCAAAAGGCAGGATTGATTTCATACAGTCGCGGTCATATAACAGTGTTGAATAGACATGGTATTGAAGAGAGGGTTTGTGAATGTTATGAGAGTGTGAAAAAAGAAGTCAATCGTCTTTTTGCCGATCCCATTGAGTGATAACTTTTCAGATATGAGCTTTTTCTTTTCGATATATACCTCTTTAATTCATTAAGTTCTATCTAACTGCATGCAATTTATTATATCAAATTCACTTGTTGATATTTGGCTTTATGATGTGTATTTTGTATAATAATAAGTCTCGTTAAATTCTAAACCAAACAATCCATAAGGACTATATTATTTTCCTAAATTTGAGTGCCCATAAGGAACTTATAATATTCCACCTGTTGCATATAAATACTTAAATAAGGTGATTTAAGTATAAATATCTTGACATCTGAATGG
>JALNVT010000068.1 GCA_023231265.1 Sphaerochaetaceae bacterium | reverse complement strand
TAACAATGCTCCTTGCTTTAATAATATTTATGCATGAATACTAGCATTAAAGCTTACACTAGTCAATAAAAATAAAAAAAATAATTTTAAATTACTTTTATGTAATTATTTGTTATATAAGAAATTACTTTAGTAAAATTGTTAATTATAACTAACATATAATGAATTATTTTTATATTTTCAAATACCTATAAGTTCTGTATATTTACATTCTATTAAAACAGAAAAACCGTATATGAATCTTTGATTTATAAAACATTCATCTATTCTGATATATATTTATTGACGACTGTACTAAATTCTATTAATTAGAAAATTTAATTGCTGTTTTTATTACACCCACAAAAAAGACTTGCTAATTGCACATTTTAAATCAGTTAAAAAAGTTTTTAAACTGGAACTTAAAATTTTACCTTATTTATCAAAAATTCTTATAAAAAATATGCTAACTCATCATTTCCATTCTTACTAAATAATAATCAGTTTGGTTTTTAAATATAGTATTAATGTAAAGTACATCATATTTAACAGAGTATACTATATAAAATCCAATTCAAATATTGGAAATAAAAATTTTAATCATTTTCATTTCGTAAAAACTCAAAAAGTTCAAAAAGATTACTACCAATATGATCTTTTAATAAATCAATATTGGTTTCGTATCTTTTTGAATTTTTTATAGCTACATCTAATTTATCAATACAAGTATCCACCCGGAAACAATTCTTATTGTACTCATCAGGTATCAATTTATCTAACTCAATTTCGCAAAATGTTTTCTCTAATTTATGATTTATTTTATTTTGTTTAATTTTTTCTTCATCAATATCATCGCAATTTGAAAAATACAACATTAGCCAAAATTCAAAGCAAGGATTGGTTACACAAAATTTAAAATTTTCTATTTCACACCTTGATTTTACATATCTATATTGCTTACTGGTAAAGCTATTTTTATCCCTATCCACTATCAAACATATATAATCAATTTCTTCATTATATGTAAAATTAGATTCTTCAATAACTTCTATTATATCAAGTCCAACTAAGGATTCATCGAATATATTTTAGTTAAAGCACTGCTAATTTTAGAGCTATTATTAACGATATCTTCTTTATGAATAGCATCTTGAGGCATAAATTCTTTAAGACTTTCTAATAATTTATCAAAATAATCTTTATAATATTTCTTAGGTAATAATAAGCAATCAAACATATTTGAAATTAAACTATCACATATATTATTTAATTCATAAACCTCCAGTTTAGCATTCTCTAATTCCTTAAAAATAATTTCTAAAATTTTTTTTGGGTTGGAAACTCCAGTTTCATAACAGCCTCTTTTAATATTTTTTAAAACATAATTTTCACAAAATCCTAATTCTTTACTTCTTCGAGATATTTCATCAAAATACAAAGGTTCTGTTTTATCTCCTTCAAATACCAAAAAAACATTTGAGTTAACTTCCTTTTTTATAGTTTGTTTTCGCTCTCCCAAAGATGTGCTAATTCTCATTTTTCACAATCCTCATTAAGATTTGCTATAATTGGTCCGAATTCAGGAACTGCATCATACCTTCCATC
Organism: Sphaerochaetaceae bacterium; assembly: GCA_023231265.1. Classification (GTDB taxonomy): domain Bacteria; phylum Spirochaetota; class Spirochaetia; order Sphaerochaetales; family Sphaerochaetaceae; genus Pleomorphochaeta. The sequence continues at coordinate 9,186 of JALNVT010000068.1, read as the reverse complement.
TAAGTAAGCTTTATCAAGCTTTTGATCAAATCTAGTTTTATAATCATCGAGTGAATAAATTTTAGATTCACCTTTATTATTTTTCTTTACAAAACAAACTTCATCCCGCCTCAACAGCTGAAGGTCTAATATCCTTGATTCATGAGATGTAATGATTAACTGTATATTTCTTTTTTCAATAGATTTTAAATATGTCTGAATAAATCGATATGTAAGATTTGGATGCAAACATCTGTCAATTTCATCAATCACAAAAACTTTATTTTTATCTTTTGTCAAAAGGATTTCCAACAAATCTAATAATCTAATTGTTCCATCAGATTCTTCATTGACTTCAAATATTGTATCTGAATTATTGTGTTTGAAATTTAATTCTCTATATACAGGTTCAACATTTTTACTATCCATTTTTACAGAGAAGAAACAGTGCTCAATTGAAAAATTATAATAACCAAGCTTTTGCTTTTTTCTGGAAAGTTTCAAAAAATCATTCACATCTTTTTGAACATCAAATTTTAATTCTTGTGGTATTTTCTCATAAAATTGAACCTTAGTAATTTCATCTAATTTAAAATCTGTAATTCCAGTACCAAAAGATTTTAAAAGTGATGAAATTTTATCAAAATTATCATCCTCTAAAAGATACTTATATCCCGAAATACTATTATTAGCAAAATTTATATCAAGACTCGCGCTAAACCACTCAAAAATCTTTTTGTAGATTGCTGTTTTTGGATTATCTTTATAAAAATCTTTCTTTTTCCTATTCATCTCATTCAAAAATAAAATATTTTGATCTGATCTTATTCCATTATAATATAAATTGATTGATTCATTTTTTAACCCATTAACAAATTTCTTAGACTTTACATCTCTTTCAAAAATAACAGATTCACTACTTTTATTTAATTTAACCAACCATTCTGAAATAATGGTTAATTTGGACAAAACACATTCAAATCCATACGCATAATAATCTCCATCCAATTCAATTTCCATTTCAAAATAACTTGATTTATTTTTATTTTTTGAATCAACTTTGCAATATAGATTAGTTTGAAAATCATTAAGTTGCCCATTCATTACTATACTTTGCATCAATGACATTGCTTTGATAATATTGGATTTCCCAGAAGCATTTGCTCCATAAATAGCAGCAAATTTCAATATTTTATTATTTTTAGATTTATTTACGTGTTCAGGAAAAGTTCTCACGTTTCCTGCATTCATAGAAAACTGTACTGTATCATTTCCATCATTGTCCCTAACATCATCATTAAAGGACAATACATTTTTTACTGAAAATCTAATTAGCATATTAATACTCCTGACTATATATTACGCTAATTTCACTTGAATTTCAACAAAAATTATTAATTAAAGTAAAAACTGGTATACTGGAGTGAAAATTTCGTAATAATTGATAATTAATAACCAGTTAATTATCAATTTGATTTGTAGATGATTTTTTAAGAATGGTATTTATCCACAATTCATTTTTCCTATCAACTCGGCTATCATGAGTAACATAAATTTGCAAAATTTCAAAAATACCTAACTTCTTTATAAACCTATTCAAATCAATCTCATTGAAACAGGTGAAAGACCTACCATCCTTTATATAATCTTGCTCTCTTAGTTTGAAGGAGCAGTACATAATTCCATCTTTCTTAAGAGCTTCATGGAGTTTTTTGAAAGCCTCAGGAAGCATCTTTCTATTCACATGCAGCAATGAAGCACATGCCCATACTGCATCAAACTCTTCTTTGTACTCTATATCAAGAAAGCTCTGTCTCCTTACAGCTATGCCTGTCAGATCAGTTGCTGCTTCAACCATTTTTTCTGAGATATCAAACGCCTCAACATTGAAGCCAAGCTTCTTAAATTGCAGAGAATCACGACCAGAACCACATCCAGCATCAAGGATTCTGTCTCCTTCATTCAGATTCTTAAGAAAAGGTTCATATACTTCATCCATCTTGCAATCAACAGTGCTCTTGATGAAGACATCAGAATTATCATTGTAATAATCAATCACATAGACCTCCTAGATCTCTGTAGTAACTCTCTAAATTCTCTCTTCCAATTTTCTTGATCTGCTCAATATCACCTTCAGATAGTTTGTACCACAATTGAGGATTTATTTGCATCAACTTTATATCTTTTCCATAATATATGAATCTCTTTCTCTCATATTTTTCAAAAGGATTCTTCAGCATATTTCGCTTCATCTTAATGGTGTCCAAGAGATACTCTCTGTCATAAACACAGCTCTCTCGATCAACTGGTCTGTTCATCTCAATACGTCGCAAATAAAATCTTACATAATGCTTCAGTACATCATCAATGTCTGCAGCCCCAGTGGAATCTACCACCTGAAGAAGTGATAGGAGAAACACAATCTTGAATGAATAGGTATAGTTTTTATCTTTTATGTATTCAAAAAAATCCTCTCTAATCGTCTCATCACTGTGTTTCTTTAATCCTTCTTGAATTCGAATCTCTTCAACTTGTTTTTCTGTAAAATAATAAATCTTATTTCTTCCAAAATTGAGTGACCTCTCAGGTATCACTTTTTTGTTTTTGATCCAACTGTGCAGAGTCTCTGTTCCAATGTAAAGTTTTCGAGCTGCTTTCTCAGAACTCAAGAGATCTGAGTACTCATCTTCGAATGTTGTTATATCAATTGGAATTACATCCCTCAGAGTCTCTTCATATCCCTCCAGATTTAAGATTGGAGCTCTTTCTGTTTGAACCATCGCTGAAAATGGTCGATACTTTGGCTCTTTAAATATTGCATTTGCACTCCAAGGTCTAACAGTAGCTCCATAGCTGTCAACAACATCAATCACAAACACCTCATCTTTGTTATCTCCTTTCCTTAGACCTCTTCCAAGTTGCTGAAGGTACAGAACCTTCGATAGAGTTGGTCTTGCCATAACAAGTATTCCGACATTTCTATCATCAAAGCCTTCATTTATTGCATTGCAGCTGCAGAGGAATCTGAACTCACCTCTTTTATAACTATCAAGAACATCTTTTGGATTCTTACTCTTGCTGCTCAATGATTGTGCAGAAAATCCCGCTTCATTCAATAATTTTGCCATTCGATTTGCATGAGATATGTTGATGCAGAATATTATTCCTTTCAGAGAGCCAGATTCTCCAGAATTGAAATATTTCTTCAATAAATCTATGATTAAATAATCCCTACTCGGTATGATTATCTTACTTTCTAAATCTCTATTTACATAATCCTTACCATTGTAACGAACTTCAGATAGATCTAAGTTGGATTGCAATCTATAAGCTCTCACATTTGATATTATGTTCTTTTTTATTGCTTCTTTTAAGGTCAGACTTGTTTGATAGCTTCCAAATACTTCCTCAAGCTTCTGACCATCCATTCTTGTCGGTGTTGCAGTCACTCCCAATAAAAAGTGAGGTGTGAAGTACTGAAGAGCAATCTTTGTCATTGGGGATGTTGCATGATGAGCCTCATCAACAACGATGTAATCATAATAATCCTTAGGAACTGCATTCTTCTTGCTCCATAGCATATGATAGGTTCCACATTCAACTCTATCGCTGAGAGATTTCACATGATTCCATTGATCTCTTATCGCTCTTGTGGGTGCTACGATCAATATTCTTGCGTCAGGATTCTCAATCAGGTACTTTTTTATATCTTCCTCAACAATCAAAGATTTCCCAGAGCCTGTTGGAAGAACAATGAGGCTGCTGCAATCACCTTGGCTCTTTCGTTGATTCTCTAAATCAGAGAGCTTCACTTCCTGATGCTCATAGAGCTTGTATTTTCTTGTGGCAGTAAGAGATTTCGCTATGAAGTTCTCTTTGGGACCAAAGAAATGCTCAATATTCTCAATTATTACATTGGGGTTCTGACAGTCTATTGATGAGAATCTGTAGAGCCTTATACCTAGGAATGAACACAGATTCTGCTTTTCAAGCTGATGACGGTATTTACTCAGACCAATCAGCTGAGGATGATGATATTTTACACCATTCTCTTCAACACCAACTCTCTCACCATATTTCATCTCAACACAGTAATCAAGATAGAAAGTATTTCCATCTCCTCCAGTTATTGGATACTCCTTGAAAAGATATTTAGTTGCATCTGAACCATAACATTCAGCAAATCTCTCTTCAAAATAATACTCAAGAGCTGTTGTATCGAGTCCTCTATCTCCAGAGCTGTGTCTGTAGGAACTGGAGTAGTCCTTTTCATCTTCAAAGTAGCTGCAGAGAGTGTTCTCCTCGCCATCAATGATTCGATAGACTCTCTTCTTTCTATTGAAAATCCTATTCTGTGATGTTGTGTACTCTTCATATGAGAAAAGTTCTTTACCTTCTGGACGTTCTGTTAAATTGGTATCAACAATCAATATGGTATCATCTGATTCATAGATTGTGGAATATACATTCTCGGTAAATACCACAGTGTCCTTCTTCTCGAACTCTCTGTTAAATAAATTCATAATCAATCTTCTTGTCATTAAGATGAGGCCAGCTTATCACACTTGATTGTCTCAAGAGCAATATGGACCTTTATATGATTCTTCTAAGTCAAAAGATTCATATAATCACTATTATAACATTAAAATGCAACTTTAATAGTTTTTTTATGCTATCTCAACTGAACAGAAAGAGATAAGAGTCTATTGAGGACCTCGTGATATATAAAAAATCTCAGAAAATGCTTGCAGATCAGATACGATGATCATATCCAATTCAAACATGTTTCTGAGATTATAGATTATATTTAACTCAATCAGTTCACGTAATTTACTTCAATACTATCTCTTTTATTACAGGCTCAATCTTCATCAACTCACAGCTTCTACTGTCATTTTGACTGAATCCAACAGATATAGTGAATCTTCTGCTTCGGATCTCTCTTAGACCTTCTTCATCAACAGATTCAAAACTGCTTTTCTTGATAACCATTCTGTATGTATCAGTTGTTCCTGGTTTCATTTTGATGCGCTTGAAACTGCAGAGACTTGGATTCTTCTTCTCTCCAGGAATGTTTCCATCTATATAGATCTGAAGGACATCTTCTTGATAGATATCACCACTATTTCTAACACTGACATCCAAATATGCATCACCTTTTTCATCAATCTCAACTTCCGATACTCCTGTTATCTCCAAGTTATTGTATGTGAGGCCAAATCCAAAAGGATACAGAACATCATCACTCTCTACATATTTATATGTTCTACCTTTCATTGAATAATCACTAAAATCACCCATATGTTCCAATGTTCTGTAGAATGTTATTGGAAGCTTTCCTGATGGACTGCACTTACCAAATATAACATCAGATAATGCAGAACCACCTCTTGCACCTGGATAAAATCCATCAAGAATGGCATCTGCACGTTCATCAGCTACACTCAAATCAATGCAGCTTCCAGCCTGCAGGACAACTACCAAAGGCTTGCCTGTTTTGATCATTGCATCAAGTAAGGTTAGCTGTGATTGTGGTAATGTAATATCTGATTTATCTCCAGAGAAGTAGCTGTTTCCTTCGTCTCCTTCCTCGCCTTCCAGACTCTCATCAAGTCCCAATGAAAGGATTATCAAATCACTGCATTCAGAGGCAGCCAGTGCTTCAGATATTCTATCATTATCTCTTGCAAGATCTTCAACTCTTGACTTAGATAGATCACAACCAACACTGTAATGAATGTTTACATCAGTGTCTTTCAGTTCATCCTGAATGCCCTCCAAAAGAGTTATATAACGAGAGGATGTTCCATGATAGTTACCAATCAAGGCACTTCTGCTGTTTGCATTTGGGCCAATAACAGCTATGTCTTTCAGCTTGTTTTTGTTCAATGGGAGAATTCCATCATTCTTCAACATGACAATGCTTTTTCTTGCTGCATCGAGAGATAATTCAATATTTTTCTTTGATTCTATCTCTCTGTATCCAATCTCATCATATTTTGTGGACTCAAACTCACCCAATAAAAAGCGTGTTGTGAACAATCTGATGGCAGCTTCTGTGATGTGCCTTTCCTCAATCAAACCTTTATCCAAAGCCTCAATAACATGTTGGTATGTACAACCGCAGTTAACATCGCAGCCACTTCTCAAAGCAAGACTCACTGACTCTTCAGCATTCTTTGTTATCTTATGATTCTGATGAAAATCCTTGATTGCCCAGCAATCACTTACATAGTGACCTTGGAAGTTCCACTTCCCGCGAAGAACGTCTTTCATCAGGTACTCACTTCCACAGCATGGTTCCCCGTTTGTTCTGTTGTAAGCTCCCATTACTGAATCAACATCTGCATCCTCAACAAGTCTTTCAAATGCATACAGATATGTTTCCCATAGATCTTTTTGCTTGACCACAGCATTGAAATGATGTCTATCTTTTTCAGGTCCACTGTGAACAGCAAAGTGCTTTGCACATGCACTTGTTTTGAGATATTTTTCATCCTTTCCTTGAAGTCCCTCTACAAAAGAACAACCTAACTCACCTGTTAAAAAAGGATCCTCTCCATAGGTCTCATGACCTCTTCCCCATCTTGGATCTCTGAATATATTGATGTTTGGAGACCAAATTGTGAGTCCTTTGTAGATGTCTCTATCACCATATTTTATGCTTGAATTGTACCTCGCTCTAGCTTCGGTAGATATAACATCACCAACTGCTTCTATTTCCTCTTTATCAAACATGGCTGCAAGACCAATAGCCTGTGGAAATACTGTTGCAACACCAGATCTTGCAAGACCATGAAGACCTTCATTCCACCAGTTGTATTCATTCACGCCCAGTCTCTCAATTGAAGGAGCATCAAAGCGAAGCTGCTGTGCTCTTTCATCCACTGTCATTTTATTTACCAATTCTGTAGCTTTCTTAATAGCCCAGTCTCTTTTTCTTTTCATATAACCCTTCTTTTGATGGATGTTACAATGATAAACTCCATGATCCATCCAATATATTAAAACACAGAATTTTAATTTTTGACAGAAAAAAATGCAGACTAGATAATCTGCACAGATAATACGAGTTCTACATATAATAAAAAGACAAAAAGCTTCTCCCATTTCAAGATCTCAGAAGAGCATTTATGAAAAAAACATTCTTCAATGTACCCCATTGGATATCTTTAATTTTGGAGATATTTTTGTATTAAATCTTAGTGATGTGTTGTATTTTATAAAGCAAAACTGTATTTGATTTTGGTATTCAAGCATTCTAATTTGGATTTGTTTGTGCTGAATTTATAGCAGTTATTAATCATCAATCATCTCCACTATTTAAGTTTTTTTCCATCTCATAGCAATCCTCAAATCTTCTAGATAATCATAGATAACTTCATTATCAATTATCAGAACGTCTTCTATACTCTGCATACTCAATTCGTTTATTCTATCAATTATTAATTCAAGAGAGGTACCTTCAATTTGAGCACATTCTCTAGCTTCATCCACTTTAAAATCAATCAAAAGTTTCAATATTGATTTATCAAAGGATGATAAACTCTTTGTAACAAAAAGAAGAGTTCCGTCATTCTCTACTTCCGCCTTCTTTTTCCGAGTTTTGACAACTGGTTTGATTTCTTCTTCAGCTAAGACCTCCTCTTCATCTTCTATAATCAACCTATCCTGTATTTCATGACTGTCTTTTCTTACAGCATCCACATCAGATATATCCAATTCTCTATTTCTTTCATTACTCTTTAAAGCTGCAGCTTTAGCTTTTCTTCCAGCATCTACTTTAATCCAAAATTTTATTCCAATATCAAAGGGAGAAGCTAAGACATTTTGTAAAATCTTTTTATCCTTATTCACCCATTTTACAACCGCAGAATCTATGATATTCTGCTGCTTTCTTGAAAGACGTGATATTTCAAATGATGTCCAAAAGTTATAATTGGAACTTGTTAACTCTTCTATCCCTCCACAATGTCTGTAAAGAAAATAAAGAATAAATTGCAACAACAATACTATTTTCTTTTTCTGGTTATATTCAAAATAATAATGATATTTTGTATGTATACCATTCTTTATTGTATGAAAGGCTTCATCATCATCAACAAAATTTGCTACAAAAGATTCAGGATATTTAGCTTTAATCTTCTTCAATTGGTAATTATCACATTTCAGTGTTTTAAATTCAAACAAGCTGGTTAAATCAGCAGAATATATTTTAAATTTTTGATTTTTAAGTTCTTCAATAACAAAATCAAAACATCCTTTTAAAACCAATCTATCTCTTGATATATAATCCCTTAGGAGAGGGTCGATTTCTTTAAATACATGTTCCATGGAATGAGAATAAACATTAACATAATCTTTATCTGTAAATCTATAACGATCAAATAATAATAGAGGAATATCATCTTTGTATAAATTAAAATCAAGTTGTGTTGAATACTGCATATAAATTATTTCATAAGCTTCTGCAATTAAATTTTTATATGCCTTTTTTTTATTATGCAAATACATTAAATCATCCATTAGAGAGCGCTTTAATTCATAGCTATCTCCATGTACACCGTTAACTATTTCTGTTAAATATAACATCAAAAATTCTGAAAAATTATTAAGAGTTGGAATGATTTGTTTTCTAATTTGGGTTCTAAAACCAAAATAACTAAACAAGTTATCACTCCTCAAAAGATAGTACTGTATGAGATCTTTTGTAAAATGACAGACTGATGTTTTTCTGATTGCAGAGCAATCTATATCTTTAAGTTTATTGGCCTCAGTTATAAATAAATCAATAGACCTATCATTTGGATTGATTGTTCTGCTATAAAAATCTTCAAACTTTTTATATCTCCCATCTAATTGGCTTTTGCTATGAGCTCTTTCAATATAAGTTTCAATTTTAGAAATTCCTTTTTCATATGAATCTAAAGTAATATTTCCAGATAGAGATTCATCTACAGCCTTATTCCCATACTTTTTTATAAATTCAGGATTGTCTTTATATTCTTGAATCTTAGATTCTAATTCAAATGTTGAAATTTCATTATACTCTTGTGCATAAGGGTGATTACATACCCAGTCAATAACAGATTCTTTTATTAAATAAGGAAGATCCATGGGTTTTTCTGATACAAAATGGACAGATTTATTTGACCAATTGGTAATTTGATTCAAAGTTCTAATTATTATATCTGTAATTTCATATAT
>JALNVT010000067.1 GCA_023231265.1 Sphaerochaetaceae bacterium | reverse complement strand
TATTACCGTAATACCGCTGCATGATTTTGTATTTCTTTCTTTTGTTTGTGTGCAAAGAAAAGTAAATTATATATAGATTGTTTCGGATCTACTCAGCTACTGTTGGAGGTGTATAAACACGAGAAGCAAGTTCTTGGTTGAGCATGTACAGTCCATTTCCTTCCTTACCAATCATCTCAGCTTTCTTGATCAACATACCTGCGGATGTCTCTTCTTCATTCTGCTCTTTAATGAACCAATCTAAGAATTGAGTTGTACGGAAATCTTTAGCTTCCAAAGCTGTAGCATAGATGTTGTTGATTGAAGCAGTGATGTACTTTTCATGAGCAAGACCTGCTTTTAGAACATCCAATGCACTATCCCAAGAGCTAGCTGGTTTTTTGATTGCTTCATATTCAACATGTTCATCATTGTTCTGCAAGTATCCAACTATCATCATTGCATGGTCTCTTTCTTCTTGAGCCTGAACTTGATACCAATTAGCAAATCCGTCCAATCCCTGATCTTCGCACCAATTGGCGAAGCTTAAATACAAATAAGCTGAAAAAAATTCTTTGTTTATTTGTTCGTTTAGTGAACTTGTGACTTTTTTATCCATTGTAATCTCCTTATTACCATTAAAAGTATGAACTATGAGTTTTTAACTCATGTATACTTTAATGTTAACACTAAGTTACAAATAAAGCAAATATTACAGTAAAGAATAAGTGCATTTATTTGTGATAAGATGGATTAAATCTCACATAATGATTACAATTGATGTCTCCTGGTGATTGATAAAAAAGATGAATAACATTTTGTAATCTATCAGTTTTGAAAGCAAATCAAAACTCGGGGAAGGATTGAAATCTAAATACTTAAAAAGTTTTCAGACAAAGAAATAATTCAATTGGTCAATAAGAAAGTCAATAAAAATAGATTTGATGAAAAATGAATTAAATTGTCATAAGTCAAAGTGTCGGTATCTGTGTGGTTTTGATATCTAATTGTTGAAGTTGAATTTATTGAAGAATTTCCAACATTTAAAAATCTTAAATCTTCAGTGAGTATCATAAAATATTTAGAAGTTAGGTCTTATTAACATTAATTATTTTACATTGTTTGCAGTATTTCGTTAAATAATATGGATTTGAAAAATGAGAGAGAATCTCAATTAAAGTAATATTGAATGTTTCTTTAAAAATTTAATGAGAAATGAGAGTAAGAGTTAAAGAATATATGTTTTTATGATTGTTGTGCATAGTTTTTTGAACTGCTTTGAACATAATTTCTTTCATAGATAGTTCTTCGTTCAGAGTCTGAAATAAAGAATTGTAAGATATTGATGTCTGAAATCAGCAACTTCATCATAAAATAAATTGGAACATCATCCAAGCTAATTTGACATCATGATTATCTTATTGCATAGCACATAACTGTTTGCAAGTAAGAACTGAACAAAAATTTGAAGTTAAATCTTATATGGCAAGCTGAGTTTGTAGCCATTTTAATCAAGAAAATTCATTCAAAATTTCTCATCAAATTTAAGAGCTTTGACTCAATAATTTGGTGCTTTTTGCATGATATCTTTGGCTATATTTTATGCGGTTTTTTTGTCTTATTTTAACTTATGAAAACATCAGTTTTATGAAAGAATATTCTCTATTTTTATAATGGTTATGTTACTAATATTTTGCACTTATTTTCTTGAGAAATTTGATCTAATCTGTTCAATTAATTTACATTTGCATCATAAAAAAAAGCCAATAAAAAAAAGAAAAATCTTGATGTTTCATTACATGAAAAACTTTTAAATTCTGTTGAATTTATACTTTTTTTCAGTATATTTTCTTTCTGTGGAAGAAATAAATGATATGAAAATTTTAGGATATTTTTTAGATTTACTGACAATGTTTTTTTTTTCGTGAGTGTACTTGACATAAAAGTCTATTTGAATATATGCTCAAAATATGAAAGGCAATGGAGCTTGTTCAATGAACAGTTCCATGTCTTTTTTTTTATAAAAACAAATAATTTTTTTACGGAGCAAGGGCGCTTTATACACAAAGTGCCCTTGCTCGTTTTTTTTTACAAACTTAATTGCAAAGGAACATAAAAATCATGGATACAGCAAACACTGAAACTGAAATATTGATGAGTGACATAGGTATGAAATTTAATAGTGGACCTGATGAAGTAACAGCTCTAACTAGCGTGTCTCTTGATATAAAAAAAGGTGAATTTGTCTCATTGGTAGGACCTTCTGGATGTGGAAAAACAACTCTTCTCAGAATCATTGCAGACCTTTTGAACCCTACCTCTGGTACCATCAACATTGGTGGAGAGAGCACCAAGCAAGCAAGATTGGATGGCAAGTATGGAATGGTTTTTCAAAGTCCTGTTCTGTACGAATGGAGAAATGTTGTGAAGAACATTGAACTTCCTTTGGAAATAATGGGTGTCCCTAAAAATGAGAGACTTGAGAGGGCAGAAGAGATGCTGGAGATGGTTGGACTTAAAGATTTCGGTAACAGCTATCCCGGACAGCTATCTGGTGGTATGCAGCAGCGAGTTGGAATTGCAAGAGCTCTTGTCATCCAGCCAGAGATACTTCTTATGGATGAACCATTCTCTGCATTGGATGAATTTACTAGAGAGCGTCTTCATGAGGATCTTTTAAATATTTGGAGAAGAACCAACAAGACAATTGTTTTTGTAACACACAACATATCAGAGTCAGTATTTCTATCTGACAAAATATGTGTTCTATCTCCTCATCCTGGACGTCTATCAGCTGTTGTAGATGTAGATTTTGAAAGACCAAGACTAATGGATATAAAAAGCACACCTGAATATACATCAAAAGTATTTGAAGTACGTTCTTCTTTTGAAGGAGTCTAGTATATGGCACAGATTAAAAAGAAGAAAAATTCAAGCACCATGGTCACTTTGTTATGGACATTGGCGTTTTTCCTGATTTGGGAATTGATTGCATTCTGGGTTGAATCCTCTGCTAGCATAAGATCCCCTGAAAAGGTTCTTCCTCATTTTTGGAAGATTGTAGCCGTGGCATTTGACGGAAAGACAATAAATGGTACAGATACCGCAATTCAACTTGTATGGTTGAATGCAAAGGTAACACTGATTCGTTCTGCTCAAGGTTTTGTTATTGGAGCAAGCATTGGATTCTTACTTGCAATTCTTATGAGTCTCTCACAGATCATAAAAAAAATTGCTTTCCCATATCTGATGATCATCCAGATGATTCCAATCCTTGGTATGGCACCTATACTTCTTTCATTCACAGGAGATATTGATAGCAGTCGAATAATTATAGCTGCAATTCTTACATTCTACCCAGTGGCAACAAATACTCTTGCTGGAATGGAAGCAGTTGAAAAAGAAAAACATGAGCTCATGTACTCATATGCAGCAAACAAGTGGCAGCTGTATACGAAAACACTCATACCTGCAAGCATTCCTTATTTCTTTACTGGATTGAAAGTATCAGCACCATTGGCAATAACTGCCTCTATTTTGGTAGATACTCTGCAAGGTGGAATTGGTCTTGGTTGTTTGCTATCGCAGTCTTTGAAAGGTGCAATGACTCGATATGTATTCTGGTTGATTGTTGTGATAAGTGCAGCAATAGGAATCTTGAGCTATTTACTCATGGGACTTCTAGAAGATGCAATCTCCAGTCATAAAAAAGCTGAAAGAGCGTGCAAGAGGTAAATGAATTGAATAAAAAACAGAAAAATATGAGTTGGCAATCACTGTCATCAATTATATATCCAGCAATCTTTGGAATAGTGGTATTTGTGATGTGGCAAGGTGGATTGCTCAATATATTGCTTCATACAGACACAAATACATTGCCATCCCCAAGTCGTATAAATTCAATAATAATGGACAATCAAGCAAAAATATTTTTGAACTTGAAAGCTACTGTAATTGTTGCACTTGTTGGATTGCTTTTTGGATCTTTAATAGGATATGGCATTGCTATTGTAGCTGCTCAATATAGGAAATGGGGAGCAGGTGGAATCACACTGGCATCAGCATTCAATGCTGTTCCAATTGTAGCTTTAGCTCCTGTTATGAACAATTTAACAAAGCATATCTCATCCAGTGTCGACTTTCGTTCGATGCTAGCAAAGACTCTTGTGGTCATGATTGTTTGCATAGCTGGTATGTCTGTTAATGCTTACAGAGGTCTTACAGAGCTCAAACCATTCTCTGAAGATCTTATGAAAACATATGCTGCAGGTAATTTCACTGTTTTTAAAAAACTGTTGCTCCCAAACAGCATTCCATATGTATTCACTGCATTGAGAATAAGTCTTCCAGGAAGCATCATCTCTGCTTTGGTAACTGAGTATTTTTCTGAAAAGGTCATCGGAATTGGCCGTCAGATTCGTGAAAATATTGTAACTGCACAGTTTGCAACTGCATGGGCATACATAATTATTTCCTGTCTGCTTGGAATTGTCTTATATGTACTGCTTCTTCTTGTTGAAAGTGTCGTTATGAAAAATAGAAATAGAAAATAGGGTGGTCGTACCTAGACGATCAAAATTGAATTACATGGAGAGGTAATGAAAATGGAAATAAAGAACATCAAAAAGGCTACATTTATGGTACTTGTAGCAACTGCAATGCTCAGTTTTAGTGCTTGTAATAAAGATTCAGGTACAACTGAAACAGCTGCTGAAGAAGTAAAGGCAACTGCCGCAACTTCTGTAGTTAAAACTGATAAAGACCGCATTTTAGAGGCATCCGCTGCCGGTAAAATTGGTAACTGGGGTCTTGGAAATGAATACGAAATTCTTGCTCTGCTTGCGAAATATGATCAACCTCTTGAATTCTTGAGTCAGGATTTCACAATGGATGGATTTGATGATGATTCAATCGCTCTGGCATCAGCTATGACTTACAATGAACTTGGTCTTGTAAAGAATGACTATGATGGAGCTTATGGTTATGGTGATGAAGTTGGAACCATCGATATGAATGACGAAGGCGTTGCAATGCTGGAAGACAATCTATTTACAACAGCAGAATTTGCAAAGGCAAATCCAAATACTGTGAAAGCTTTTGTATATGCAACACTGAAAGGTTGGGAAGATGCAACTGCAGATCCTGAAGCTGCTGCTGAAGTTGTATATAAATATGGTTCTTCAGTTTCTTCAGAACACCAGTTGTATATGGCATCAGAAGTTAAAAAACTTGTTGAAACTGATACAGAAGGCAATCCTGTTTCTAATTATGGTTACATGGATGAAGAAGCAATGCAGCAGACTCTTGATTTAGCAAAGACATATATAAAACTTGATGATAGCCAAGCAGCTTCCAAACTTGCAAGTTTGACTCTTGATGATGTTCGCGATACATCCTATTGGGAGGCAGCAACTGCATCAGAAGATGGAAGTGATTTAGGTACTCCAGAAACAACTGATGTAAAAGTTCAACTTAAATGGTTGCCTCAGAGTCAATTCATGGGTTATTACATGGCACTTGATAAAGGCTATTACTCCGACCTTGGTCTAAATGTTACAATCGTACCAGGTGGTGGTGACATCGCAGAAACAACAGCTGTTTACAATGGTACAGTGGACTTTGGTGTTACATGGGTTTCAAACATGATCTCTGCTAATGCAGCAGGAATGGGACTTTTAGAAGTTGCACAGATCTATCAACGTTCAGGATTGCTTCTTGTATATAAGAAATAATCACTAAGAATTTCAGGCACAAATATGGAAGACTTAAAATCTTCCATATTTGTAATATTAAAAAAATAAGGACTGGTACAGTATGGATTTAATTATTAAAAACGGACTGTTGGTGACCCCATCAGAGACTTATAAAGCTGATATAGCTGTTAGTGATGGGAAAATTGTAGATATTGGATATGATCTTGGCACTGATGCATCTGAAGTTGTTGATGCTGATTCAAAATATGTTCTTCCTGGTGCAATAGATGCACACACACATCTGGCAATGCCTTTTGGAGGAACAATCTCCTCCGATGATTATTTTGCTGGAACAAGAGCTGCAGCTTGTGGTGGTACCACAACTGTTTTCGATTTTGCACTTCAAGATTTTGATGAGCCAATGCTTGATGTCATAAAACGTCGTGATGCAATTGCAGCTCCTCAAGCAGCAGTAGATTATGCATTTCACATAGGAGTCAAGGACATTCATGGAGAGCTCTTGGATTCCATGAAAGATGCTGTTGATTATGGTGTTCCATCATTCAAAGTATTCATGGTTTATGATTTTGGAGTTTCAGATGGAGTTTTTTATCAGGTACTTCAAAAATCGAAAGAAATTGGAGCTATGATTTCTGTACATGCAGAGAACAATGAGATGGTGAATTACAATGTGAAGAAGTTTCTCTCTGAAGGAAAGACAAGCCCATGGTATCATTATCTATCTCGACCTGAATTTGTTGAGGCTGAGGCAGATATGAGAGCCATTCAATGGGCAAAAGCAACTGGTGCAAAACTTTATATTGTGCATCTTGCAAATAAAGAAGGTGTTGCTGCAGTTACAAAAGCAAAAGAAGAGGGTTACCCAATATATGCAGAGACATGCCCTCAGTATTTGAACTTCACAAGTGATGTTTACAAGCGTGAAGATGGTCGCAACTTTGTCTGCTCCCCACCTATAAAAGGACAGGAGAGTCAAGATGCACTTTGGGCTTCATTGAAACGTGGTGATATTGATGTTGTAGCAACAGATCACTGTCCTTTCATGCAAAGTGAGAAGGACTGGGGAATCGATGATTTCTCAAAGATTCCAAATGGTTGTGCTGGTGTTGAAAATATGTATCCATACATGCTAGCTAAGGCCAACAAAGGTGAGATTACATTCAACAAGGCAGTTGAGGTATGTTCTGCAAATCCAGCTAAAATCTTCGGATGTGGTCAGAAAGGAAGCCTTGCTGTTGGAAAAGATGCAGATATTGTCATCTATGATCCAGTAAAAGATTTCACAGTTACATGTGATGCAATGCATTCAAATTATGATCAGACCATATGGGAAGGAACAGAGTTTCATGGATATCCTGAAATGACATTCTCTCGTGGAAATCTAGTTTATAAAGATGGTAAGTTTTTAGGTAAAGCTGGAAACGGAAAGTTTGTAAAACGCAAGCTTGATTGAGATACAAAATATTTGTAAAGGATTAAAAATATGGACACTTCAATTTTTCAAAATAAATTACCTGCAAATGAAGCAAATCGTTGTTTGCTATGCATTGATGCGCCATGCACCAAAGCATGTGATAGGTCCAATGATCCCGCAGCAATGCTATTTTCTTTGAGATTTAAAAATCAAAAGGTCAAAGATTCTTTTGATCCAATAAACTGCAAAAGTTGTGATGCAAAATGTGAAGATTCATGTGTGCATTATGACTTTCCAATCAGGATAAAGAAAACAGCATCTGCAATTGAAAAATGGAAATTAGAACCAAAGAAGGCCAATTTAGAGTGTGATTTCATGGGAGTCAGATGTGAAAATCCATTCTTCCTTTCTTCTTCAGTTGTAGCCAGCAATTATGAAATGTGTAAGAATGCTTTGGAAATGGGATGGGGAGGAATAGTCTTCAAAACTATTGGATTCTTCACTCCCGAAGAAGTATCTCCAAGATTTTCTGCAATGAAAAAGGAATCAACTCCTTTTGTTGGGTTCAGAAATCTGGAGCAGATTGCAGAACATGGACTGAGCCAAAATCTAAAATATATTTCAGATTTGAAGAGAGATTTTCCAAACAAGGTGATTGTCTCTTCAATTATGGGACAGACCGATGAAGAATGGACAGATCTAGCACGACTTTCACAGGAAGCTGGAGCAGATATTATTGAATGTAATTTCTCATGTCCACACATGAGTGGTGATGGACTTGGTTCTGATGTTGGTCAGAATCCAGAACTTGTCAGACACTATACAGAATGTACGAGGAAAGGAACAACTTTACCAATATTGGCAAAGATGACTCCAAATGTTGGAAACATGGAGATTCCAGCTGCAGCTGCTGTAGAAGGTGGAGCAAATGGAATTGCAGCAATCAATACCATAAAGAGTCTATCTGGTCTTGATATGGAGACAATGACATCACAACCAAATATTGTTGGAAAGTCATCTGTTTCAGGATATTCAGGTAAAGCTGTAAAGCCAATAGCACTTAGATTTATAAATGATCTTGCCAACTGCGAGCAGCTTGAGAACATTCCAATAAGTGGAATGGGTGGTATTGAAAACTGGCGAGATGCATTGGACTTCATAGCTCTTGGATGTGGAAACATTCAAATAACAACATCTGTTATGCAGTATGGATATAGAATAATAGATGACCTCAAAGAAGGAATGTCTGCTTTCATGAATGAAAGCAACATTGAAAGTGTATCTGATATGATATCGATGGCAAATAATAATATTGTATCTTCAGACGAACTCAATAGATCTACAATAGTTTATCCTAAGTTTCAGTTAGATAGATGCATTGGTTGTGGTCGTTGCTACATATCATGCAAGGATGCAGGCCATCAAGCAATAGAATTTCACTTTTCTAACAGAGCACCAAAGCTTCTTGGAAACAAATGTGTTGGATGTCATCTATGCAAACTTGTCTGTCCGGTTGATGCAATCGGATCTGCCAAACGTATTTCTAAACCAAAAGCAACTCTTGAACAGGAGGGGATTGTATGATCGATAGATTTGAGAAAGCTAAGAAAATAAAGCTTTCAAGTTTGATGCCCACGGAGAACTTTCGTACTGTGGATATTGAACTTCGTGATTTGCCATGTGGAATAACAGAAGTTCCAGTTACAATTGAATTCAATAAGAAGTACAGGCCTCCTTATAAGGAGCTTCTTGTCGGAGGTTGCTTCATACATGGGTTTTTACGTATGAATGAAGAAATGGCCAAACTCAATGGCTCACGATATCGCAGAAATGGTGACAGTGATGTAATCAAGCGAGTCTATCTCACCGATTGGGATGGAGCATTTTTGCTGTCTGTTCCATTGAACAGTGGTGAAGAATATGTGTATGCAGTCACAAAAGAAGAAGTGGATGAACTTGTTATGAATTGCATGCATCCTTACAAAAAAAAATTAAAAAAGTAAATTAAAATTATTTATCCAATGGAGGATATGTTTATGTATAAATGCAGTCTAGAACGTATGTCAGACAAAATTAAGACCTTTTCTACCTATGGAGATGCAGGTCATGGTGGAATAACTCGTTATTCACTATCTCCTGAAGCTATTTTGGCAAGAAATGAATTTATCAAAAGAATGGAAGCTATTGGAGCAACTATCGAAGTAGATGATGTTGCAAACCTTTATGCAACTATTGAAGGTAGCGATCCTGATACCAAACGTATTGTTATGGCATCACATATAGATTCTGTAAAAAATGGTGGTAACTTCGATGGTATTTTGGGAGTTATAAGTGCCATGGAAGCACTTGAAACCATTGTAGACAAGAAAATTCCACATACACATCCAATAACAGCAATGGTTTGGACAAATGAAGAGGGATCTCTTTATCCACCTGCAATGATGTGCTCTGGTATTGTTTGCTATGATTATTTACCTGCAAGTATAAAAGAAAAATTCCGCAAAGAGGATATGCTCTCAACAAAAGATGTACTCACAGGAAAGACAACTTTTGAAGAGGCACTTGATAAATCAGGATTCAAAGGTGATGAAAAAAATAGATTGAGTCCAGAAAAATATATGTACATGTTTGAAACTCATATTGAGCAGGGACCAATTCTAGAAGATGCAGGCAATGATGTAGGTGTTGTTGATTGTGTTCTGGGTATGTTCAATTATCGTGTTAAATTCTATGGCCAGACAACTCATGCTGGTACATTTCCAATGCCAAAAAGAAAAGATGCATTTTTTGCAGCTGCACAGGCAATACTGTATCTGCACACTGAAATTGATAAGCTTGGATATCCTGAACTTGTTTATACAACAGGTGAGGTTGACTGTCATCCTTGCATTCATACATGTGTTCCAGATTATTTTGACTTCTGTATTGATGTACGTCATGAAGATCCAGAAGTTCTTGCTAAAGTATTGGCAATTGTAAAGAGCTGTGCAGATAAAGACTGGAGTGGTTGCAGCTGTACTGTTGAAAAAGCATGGAATCGTGACACAGTTTATTGGGATGAAAAACTTGTTTCATACGTCAAAGAAGCAGCGGAAGAATCTGGTGTTTCTCATCAGATGATTCATTCAGGAGCAGGTCATGATGCACAGTTTGCATCTTACATGATGCCAACAACTATGATCTTTGTTCAATCAAAAGATGGACTCAGTCATTGTGAACCAGAATACTCATCAATGGAGCAATGTACATCAGGTGCAACTGTCATGATGAATGCAGTACTCAAAGCAGATAAAGACTAAAGGATATAATAATGACTGGAAAAGAAATTACAGAAAAGCAGAAAAAATACAGTCTGCAATCTTGGAGCAAGCAACGAAACATAAATCCTATTGCAATTGAAAAAGCTGAAGGAATCTATATGTGGGACTATGAAGGAAAGCGATATACTGATATGTCCTCTGAATTGGTGAACCTCAATGTTGGTTTTGCAAATAAAGCTATTGGTGATGCCATAAAAGAAAAAGTTGATCAGTATTGCTATGTTGGACCAGGTTATGCAGATATCTCAAGAGCTACATTGGCTGAAAAAGTAATATCACTGCTTCCTGAAAATTTTGGTAAGATATTCTTCACAAATGGTGGATCCGATGCAAATGAGAATGCAATCAAAATTGCTCGTATGTATACAGGTCGTCACAAGATAATGAGTCGCTATAGAAGCTATCATGGATCAACTTTTGGAGCTGGTAATCTTACAGGTGAGCCTCGAAGATTTGCTTTGGAGCCAGGTGTACCGGGATTTGTAAAATTCTTTGACCCCTATTTATATAGAGAGAAAATTCCATTTGCAAGTGAAGAAGAAGCTACAGAATACTATGTTGAAAAATTGGAAGAGCAGATCAGATATGAAGGTCGTGATTCAATTGCAGCAATAGTGATGGAGACTGTTACAGGATCAAATGGTGTCATCATACCTCCTAAAGGTTACATGAAGGGTGTCCGCTCTGTATGTGACAAATATGGAATCTTGATGATTGTAGATGAGGTAAT
>JALNVT010000066.1 GCA_023231265.1 Sphaerochaetaceae bacterium | reverse complement strand
TTCAGAAACTCTCCTGTATTCACCTGAAAAGATTCCACATCCAACTTTCCAACTCGAATTTTAGGACCTTGCAGGTCCTGGAAAATAGCTATTGGGGTATCGAGTTCTTCAGAAGCCTGACGTGCCCAGTCAACAGTTTGTTGATGTTCTTCATGATCTCCATGACTGAAATTGAGTCTGATTACTCTTGCTCCTGACTTAATGATATCACGAATCATTTCATAACTTCGTGAAGCAGGACCTATAGTTGCTACAATTTTGGAATTGGTTATGTTCTCTTTCATATAAACCCTCTCATCTACATATTACGGTATATAATCTGACTAGACAAGAAATATTTCAACAAACTCAACCACATCATTTATTTCGACCTTTATATTACAAAAAGAGTTACATAAAGAAAAGTTGTTCAAATCTTGATTTAAAAATTAGTAAAGAGCTCATCATCAACATTTATATACTGTTTGAAATAAATTTGAATTCAATAAAAGAACTCTTAAAATAAAAAAAGATTGAAACTCCTTTATGTGTCAAATACACCAATAAAAGATTTTCAATCTAAATGTTTTACGATTTTTTTATGTTTATTAAATCTCTACAACTTTAATCATGTTGGTTCTTCCTGGAGATCCAACAGGAACGCCTGCAGTTATAACAATCTTATCTCCTGGTTTGATAGCTCCAATGGTCATCAAGTAATTTGGTGCAATCTCGAATAACTCATTGATTGAGCTAAGTTGAGGTATCATAACAGGTGTGACTCCCCAAGATAGAGAGAGACGCTGTGCAATTTGTTTGATTGGAGTGTAAGCAATAATTGGAACAGCTGGTCTGTACTTTGATATCAATCTAGCAGTACTTCCTGAATGAGTAAAACAAGTTATGTAAGCAGCCTTGATTGCCATAGCTAATTCACGTGTTGCAACGCCTACTGCTTCTGTGGTGCTCTTTTTTCTGTTTATCTCAATGTCCTCTTGATTCAAACGTTGATCAAGCACAAGTCTTTGGTAATCTAGACTTGCTTCAGTATGTGTGATAATCTTTTTCATTATTTTTACTGTTCTCACAGGATAATCACCTGCAGCTGTCTCACCAGATAGCATAACTGCACTTGTTCCATCAAGAATAGCATTTGCAACATCACCAGCCTCAGCTCTTGTAGGTCTGGGGTTTGTAATCATGGACTCAAGCATCTGAGTAGCTGTAATTACTGGAATACCAGCGATATTGCATTCTCTAATTAAGGTCTTCTGTATGATTGGAACTTCTTCAGAAGATGTCTCAACACCTAAGTCACCACGAGCAACCATGATAGCACTTGTCTCTGCAATGATATTTTGAATATCTTTTACTGCTTCAGGTTTCTCAATTTTAGAGATGATTGGAATCTCTCTTCCGTAGTTCTTGTACATAAATTTTTTCAACGCTATAACATCGCGTGAACTTCGTACAAATGATAAAGCTACAAAATCAAGATTGTTCTGGAATGCAAAGTCAAGATCTTTTTCATCCTTCTTTGTATAAGAAGAGATATGTTTGAGTGCAGCTTCTGGTAGATTCACACCTTTTCTTGGTTTGAGAGTACCTCCATCAACGACTTCAGTAGTTATTACTTTTCCTTCAACATTCAATACTTTGAGAGCAATAAGTCCGTCATCAATTAAAATTCTATCACCATTTTCTACCTCTTGCTGTAGATAAGGATAATCAATACTGATTAAATCTCTATTTCCTACACATGGTTCTGTGGTTATTTTAAGAGTTTCGCCTTCGTTTAATTGAAAAGAATCTACATCCATCTTTCCTACACGAATTTTTGGACCTTGTAAGTCCTGAAAAATGGCAACTGGGGTATCAAGTTCTTCAGATACCTGACGAGTCCAATCTACAGTTTGCTGATGTTCTTCTCGAGTTCCATGACTGAAATTAATTCTGATTATACTTGCACCAGACATGATGATATCACGAATTTTCTCATAACTTTGTGAGGCAGGACCTACGGTCGCTACAATTTTGGCATTGGTTATACTTTCTTTCATATTCACCTCTGACACGATAGTAATGCAAAAAATTAAAGTGAACAATAATTTCATTGATAAAGCAATAGTACTATTTTATCATTGTTGCAACAAAACCTATTTTAGTCCCAAAATATAGAAAATTCATCACTGTTTTCTTGTAAGAAGTAACTTAGGTTTAGAATTTTTACCAAGCTGGTCCATTAATTAAGTCAGTACACATGTTGCTTTGTTTTTGCTTTCAAAAGCAATTAATATTTTACCATTTTTAATAGTTTTTTTATTTAGTTTTTGAATTCTCATTATTTATCGCATATTTTCTGATTTATACTTTCAGAAAAAATCCCACAATTCAAACTTCTGGGGAACTTCATCAATGAATCATCATAGGTATCTCCAGAATTCTTTACAAAGATTCATTCTAATAACTTTTTCAAAGGCGAGGATAGAGAATACAGTGAAAATGAAATTTATACCGCAATCATCAATGACACACTTCATCCAGTTATGATATAGGAGAAGAGGCCAAACTTTTACTTCGCTTTTTAAATAATCCAAAAGACTTCTTAAATCGTATTGTATCTACCCCATTTCAATTCAACAGAGATGTTTATTTACCAAGCTTGGATACTTTCAATGAAATATATGAGAGAAAATACTATTGCCATAACAATTTTTTTAAAGTTATACCAAATCATACCTTGGCACTTGGTTTGAACAACTTGATGCAAGAGTATCCCAATCTTGAATATTTTAACTTTTATTTTTCCTCTTCTTAGATGAAGATGCATCTTCTCTTTAAAACAATAGATCTGTCATAATTGGAGCTGGGAATGATAGAAGAATCATTCAGCATGACCCACGGAAAAGTCAAAAGATTATATTATACCAACAATAAGAAGCTTGGAAGAGTTATTTCAATTCTGTCTCCCAGGATTTAATTGGAGAGGTGTAATTCATTCCTCCTCTTTATAGAGAAATTTGAGCTTTATTTTTTATTTTTATCCATAAAATCAGACCTTTTGATTGCAAGGTTTTATTACTTATGTGGCCTTGATTTGTTCCAAAAACGTATAAAATAAGTAAATAAAAGACCATACAATGCAATAAATTTTTCTAGCTTATATCAAAAAAACGTGATATCTTTTTTTAGTAACCTTGGTATTGTCATGTTTTTTTAGTTTTGAATATAATGAAATAGCCAACACAGTTTTGCAAGATTTTTCCTAAATCAATTTGTAAAAGAAGATTATCAAACCATTAATATACTGCTCTATAGAGGGACATTAAAATTTAATCTATTTTATTGATGATTTGAAACAGAACAATAAAACTATTTGGAGATTATTTTAGTGAAACACAACGAAAATGTAAGGAGTCTTATTATGGATTTATTTTTTACCAATCCAAATCAAGAATTACAAAAACATATAGATGATTTTAATATCAAGTATATCCACTTATTGGCATTAGTTTTTGGAATTTCGCAAGTTTTTTATTTATTACTGACTTTCACTCCATATTTCGATGTCCCTGAAAAATTAACTTATCAAATTTTATACTTAATCAATTCAGCAGTTTGTTTATTTTTCTATTTTTCCGTCAAACTCTTTTATTATAAAGATAACAGAGAAGCATTGTGGGTTGAGAGAGCTCAAGCTGTTGTAGTAGTTTCTATCACATCATGCACAGTATTACTCAGCAACCTTGATTTTAAAAATGGTGGAGATTGCATTATGTACTGCTTAATTGTACTGGGTATCACCACATTATCATTGCAGTCTCCTTTGCAGACAATTCTTTATCACTGTATTGCAGGTATTATTTATCTATCAGTATATTTCAACTATCTAGGTAGCTTCAGTTTTGCTTATACAATTAAATTTTCTGCTTTCATTGTATTGTGTTTTACTTCAGGTATTGTTAAATACAAACTTTTTGCAGATAAAACTGTAGTTCAAATTGAATTAAAAAATATCAGTGAAGAATTCAGACAGGCCTCTTTAAAAGATACACTGACAGAAACAAAGAACAGAAGAGCTTTAAATCAAGATAGTTACTTATTCTGCAATGAAAACTGCTTCTTCTTATTTACAGACATTGATCATTTCAAAAATGTTAATGATTCTTATGGTCATCAAAATGGCGATTTGGTTATTAAATACTATGCAAACAGACTTTGCGATTATTTTGGTAAGGAAAATGTTTATAGATTTGGCGGTGATGAATTTATGGTAGTTGTTCCAGGTATGAACAAAAAGGACTCTGATAAAGCTTTGAAGTCTCTGCAAGATTCTTTGAAAGACGTTGTTTTTGATAATAAAAGTCATTCCTTCTCTGTAAGTGGTGGATATCTATTCAACCGTCTTGGAAGTAAGAATTTAACTTTCAAACTTGAAGATATTTTAAGAAAATTGGACCATGCCTTATATGAAGTTAAAAACAATGGTAGAGGTTATTTTATTCAAGCTTAATTTATAAAACCCTCTTTTTACTATCAAGAACTTATGATTTCTGGCCTCTGTTAACTTTTAGAAAAGCAGCAGCTGATAAATTGTAAGTTCTTCTTTATCTACAGATGGTACTAGGCATCTGACTGATTATAAATTGTGATATATATGCCTTATTCATTGTAACTGCAGCCATCGATGCTCATCATTCGTCCTCTTTGCCATCTTTAAGCGATATACAATCTCATTAGCTATAAATTATAGCTTAGATGTTGCTTGAAATTACCACCCCAATATTGAGCTCAATTAAGAAAATAGCTGAAGCCTAACTTTTTTATTAAGTCAGGTTTCATCATTTGTTTTTATAAGTCTAAATGGTTGCTATAATTTTTGAATAATACTTAATTACTTGATTTCATTGATATCAACAAGATTCATCAATTTATCATAAGTTCCAGAATTATTCACTTCAAGCAACTCTGGATAATTTTCGTTCAAGTCTTCTAGTTTAGGGATATCCCAACTGGTGATATACGGATGGTCTAGATTATTGGCCAAAAAGTCCTGGTGGTATTCTTCTGCAGGATAGAAGGCTTTGAGTTCAGTCACTCTTGTTACGATTTCATCGTCGAAAAGTTCTGCTTCAGTTAGCACTGATATATACTGCTGTGCATCCTTTTTCTGCTCTTCATCAGTGTAGAAGATTGCAGATCTGTACTGTCTACCATAATCAGGTCCCTGATAATTAAGTTGAGTTGAATCATGTGCAACTGTGAAGAGAATTTTCAACAATGTATTGTAGTCAATTAGTTGTGGATCATAAATTATTCTAACTGCCTCTGCATGATTTGTCTTTCCTGATGAAACATCAGAATAATTTGCAGTCGCTTCACTTCCACCAGAGTAACCTGATTCTACATAAAGTACTCCATAAAGTTGCTCAAACACTGCCTCTACGCCCCAGAAACAACCACCAGCAAAAATTGTTGTGTTAAATTTATCACTTGAATAGGATTCTGCCAATTCAGGAAGTTCCTCACGAATAACAAGTCGCTTTTGTTCATCATTGAATAGATATAGGAAATCACCATACCCTTCTTTCATCAAATCTTCCTTAGGTATGAATCTAAGTGATGCTGAATTGATGCAGTATCTAAGTCCTGTTGGATCTGGTCCATCTGAAAAGACATGACCAAGATGGGATTCACTGAAATGACTTACAACTTCAGTTCTTTTTATACCATAGGAAGTGTCTATAACTTCATCGATATTTCCTGAGGATAACGGTTTTGTAAAACTTGGCCATCCTGTTCCTGATTTGAATTTATCAGTGGAACTGAATAGAGGCTCTCCAGATATGAGATTCCCTTTTCTTTGCTGTCCCAGAACTCATTCTGAAATGCTGGTTCTGTTCCTTCTTCCTGTGTTACCTCATATTGCATTGCAGAGAGATTCTCACGCAGCTGTTCATCCGAAGGCTTCACCCATGTTCCATCTTCATGGCCAGGTGGAAGCATTGCTTCAGTATCTTCTATATATATTTTGACTACTTTTTCACTCTCTTCCTTGTTTCCACGTGATATCAAAATCAATGGCGTAAAAATCAGGATTACTATTACGATAAGCAAAAGTCTTAATTGACGATCTTTCATATTATTTACTCCAGTAGACTTTTGTACTGCAGACAGAGAGTCTGTCTGCAGGTTATTGATTGAATAAGTATTGTGTTTATCAATTTATCCAAATGTGAAAGTGAAAAGTCTCACGTGACCTGAAATCTTAAGTTTCAGTAATTTTTCGTAAGAGTCGTCGAAGCTTGCTAGATGGTAAAGTCTACTACTGTTGGGTTTTAATTCGCCATTTATTACATCTGCTGTGTCTTCTAGGATCTTCCCATTTATTTCAACGGAAATGAAGCTACCTTCATTTATAGGTTCTATTACTATGAAAACATCCTTTCCTTCGAATAGAAGTTCCAATTCACCAGCTCCATCAATTTCGATAAAATCATTTCTGATTATCCATTCTCCATCGAGAGACCACTCTCAAGGTTCAAGATATTCTTTCTTTTCAAAGGATGTGAGTGTATCTTTTTTTAAATTACCCTCAGAAGCAAAATTCTTCGCTCTTGTGTATCCCAGATAGATTTCTGGAGTTCTTTTACTCAAACCTTCATCTGATACCTCTATAGTACCTGAACTTTCAAGCTCTGCTCCATTCTCTTTAAGAAGATCCCTTATTACCTGTTCAGCTTCCTCATATGCACCCTCACCGAAATGGAAGTATCTTATCTCTCCATTGCCATCAATGAAGAATTGAGCTGGCCAGTAACGGTTATTGTAGGCATTCCATTGTGAGAAATCGTTATCAAGAACAACAGGCCAGGTTATATTCAATTCTTAAATTGCTTTTCTGACATTGTCCTCATTTCATTCGAAAGGAAATTCAGGGGAATGAACTGCAATTATCTGTAGCCCATCTTTTTCATATTTTTCATACAGTTCTATTGGTGAGGAATTGTTCTCACACAGTTGATGCAGCTGTAGGTCCAGAAATCTACAAGGACCACTTTGCCTTCAAGATTTTCCATTGAAAAAGGTTGATCAGTATTTAACCAAGGACCTTTTGCAATGAGTTCTGGAGCATCTCCATAGTTTGAAATCTCGGTTGCCTCTGGAGCTATTGACCAATCAAAGCCATCAGTCTCTCCGTTATTGCTATCTCGATCATTCAAAGCCTTCTGTACCAATTCGCCTTGTTCAAAGCCTGTTAGGCCTGTTCCATAATTTGGAAATGCTTTTAAAATTAGTGTCTGAAAGCTTCGATCTACGCCAAAACCAATCATCAATCCTGCGATGATCATGATGATTCCAAAGAATCGTTGAATGTCTTTGGTCTTCCCTGTTAATTTAGGGAAATGATTCAAAAGCTTTCGACCACCGGCCATGATAGCGAACATTGGAATTGCTGTACCTAATGAATAGGCAGCAACAATGATCACAGATCCACCATCAACCTGTTGGCTAACAGCAAGACTGATTACAGATGCCATTATGGGGCCCACACAAGGTGTCCAGACCAATCCAAGACTCAAACCAGTCATTGTACCACCAAAAAATCCATCACGTTTTGAAGTACCTTTCATGCGTGCAACTTTTGAGAGTATGCTCTCTAAAGCTAGCTGCAGTTTAGGAATCAGCAAAGTAATTCCGAAGGTTATGATGATCACAATTGCAACAATTCTTAATGTATCAACTGATATTGATAGAGCCTGGACTAGAGCTGAAAGAGCTAATGTGAACAGACTGAAGCTAACTATGAATCCTA
Source organism: Sphaerochaetaceae bacterium (assembly GCA_023231265.1). Taxonomy (GTDB): domain Bacteria; phylum Spirochaetota; class Spirochaetia; order Sphaerochaetales; family Sphaerochaetaceae; genus Pleomorphochaeta. Next base: position 3,394 of record JALNVT010000066.1, on the reverse strand, counting down.
CAACTACACCTAACGGCTTGCGCTTCCCCCCTACTGTTACCGAGAGAATAATAGGGAGTACTGGAAGTATGCAAGGTGATAGTATTGTCACTATACCAGATAAGAAAGCGAAGAGTGCGAGTATCATCATGACTCATCCTCCATTATTACATTTGAAAGAAGCTTCTCAACGTCTCCGCCATTCCATTTAGCTAAGGCATCGCCGTTTTCATCTATCTGTACAAATGTGTGCTGATATGTAACTCCATACATTTTCTTGAGGTCATTTGAATTATCATAATCGACCAATATAAGATTTATATACTTAAATTCACTCTGTCTTTTGTTGAATTCTTCACGTGCACTTCTGCAGGTAGGACACCAGCTGGCATGAAAGAAAAGTACAGTAGGAGCTTCTGCAGCGATCATTTTTGCCTGGTCAAAATTTTGATAAGAAATCAAAGCTTCTGCAGCTGTATCTTGAGGTTGTTGAGCCTGTACCATCATCATTGTATTTTCAGGTTCAGGTGTTGTTTCTTTATTGCCGCCTGCAAAAATAGGGGCACTCATTGCTAATAGTATAATAATTGATATGGTTAACGTTTTCATTTCGTTACCTCCTACACTAAAGGTAAGATACAATTATCACAAAAGTGTCACAGAAGATAAAAGAAAGATTAACTTATCATAGGGAGAGTGGTGGTGAATATTGCACCACCTTCATCAGAATTTCTGGCTTCTATGAAGCCACCATGTAGCTCAACTACCTCTTTTGCAATTGCAAGACCAAGGCCAGTGCTCTTAGTTTTTCTATTTCTGCTCTTGTCAACACGATAAAATCGCTCGAAGATATGAGGTAGATTATCCAAAGGAATTCCTGCACCACTATCTAAAACAGATATGTGATACATTCCATCATAAAATGATAAATCAACATCAATAGTACCTTTTTTAGGAGTATGCTCTATTGCATTTCCAATGATATTTGTAAGAGCACGTTCAATCAAACCTATATCTCCATTATAAAAAGGAAGATTTGGGTCTGGATTATATTCGATGACTATATCATTTGAATCTGATTGTCCACGCATCTTTAAAACAACATCCTGTATAAGTTCTGCTAGAGAGAATTGAAGCTTTTCTGGCACAATCTGGCCTGATTCGAATCGTGCCAAATCAAGCAGTTCTTCAACCAGGCGTTGAAATCCTGCGACATTACGTAAAGTTATTTCTACATATTCACGCTTTTCTGCCTCTGAAATATTGTTCTCTTCAAGAAGCAATGTCTCAAGATGACCTCTTATTGAAGTCAAAGGACTTCTAAGATCATGTGATATATTTGCGATGAGCTGACTTCTCTGACTGTCTGCTTCTTTCAGTTTTTGCATGCCCTCTTCTATAGATTCTGCCATTTCATTGAAGGTACTGCCCAATTGGGCAAATTCATCATTTCCTTTGATCTCCACACGGTGATCATAATTACCTTCTTTGAAAATCTGTACATCCTCACTGAGTTTTCTCAATCGATCAGTAAGGATGAAGAATAAAAACAGACCTGCAACAAGCGTGAAAAGTATAGCTATCAAAAATGTTGTTAATCCTGATCTCAGATAATAGTTTGCTCTAACCATAGCAAGAGAAGAATCAAATCCCTGGCCTCTCAGTATTACATAGACCCATCCAGGGTTGCTGTTGATTTGCATGGCAGCAGCAGAAAACGGTTTCTTCTCATCGTCGGTTCGAGGATCATCTCCTAGTATGGTGGTATATCCATTGCTTGCTTGAAATATTTCAAGTGGTTCAGTATCTATATGATCTCTTTTGATAGTTTTACCTTCACCAGTAAAATAGCTGAGTATAAGCCCATCAGAATCTACAAGATAAATTTCAACATTTGGATTTAAAACCATCATATAATGAATGGCTTCTTTGATTTCTTCTTCTGTTGGATTCTCTGATGTTATATCTGATAATTCTACGGAAATGGTAGCTGCATACTCTCTGTTCAATAACTGATGCACCTCATCAAAGAGATGAGTGGACGCATTGAATGCAATAAATAGGCTCGTGCCCCCAAGTATGAAAACTAGAATAAGAAATAGCATTGATAGCCTTGCATAGAATGAACGGAATATCATGAGAGGGCCTCCTTCTCAGAGAATTTATATCCCATCCCCCAAACAGTCAGAAGATATTTTGGCTTCTATGGATCTATTTCAAGTTTGTTTCTTAACCTATTTATATGAGTGTTTACAGTATGTTCATATCCTTCAAAATTATATCCCCAGATTGTATTCAAAAGATCTGCACGACTGAATACTCTACCTGGATTTCTGGCAAATAGATCAAGAAGTTCAAATTCCTTCACAGTAAGATTGAGTATCTTATCTCTGACAGTTACCTGATGCTTTGCATAATCTACAACAAGCTCTCCAAACTGCAATTTCTCTTCAGGCTCATCTTCAATCTTGCTGACAGTTTTTTCTGATCGGCGTATCAGAGCCCCAACTCTTGCCAGTAGTTCTCTCATGCTAAAGGGTTTTCTCATGTAGTCATCAGCACCAAGCTCTAGACTCAGAACCAAATCAATCTCATCGATTTTTGCAGTCAGCATAAGAATTGGTGTGTTATAATTTTCTTCTCGAAGATTTCTGCAGATGCTGATACCATCAAGACCAGGAAGCATTATATCAAGAATGATGAGGTCAAACTCTCCAGATTTTGAACGGCTCAAGCCCAATAGGCCGTCATGAACCTGTTCTGTTTTTATGCCATTGCTTTCTAAATTCACTGCAACAACATCTGAAATTTCAATATCGTCTTCAATAATAAGTACCTTTTTAACAACTTCTTGATTGGCCATTAACTACCCTCTTTATAATAAAAATGATATTGCAATTTATTTAAATAGGTCAACTTAACATCTCTTCAAATTCTAATTTCTTGTTAATAACGGATATATTGTTCTCAAGAAGAGCTACATAGACATCAGATTTTGATACTTTTGTAAAAATAATCAGAAAAATCTATGAATATATTTTCAATATTGAAGACATATAATTGCAAATGATGATGCAGATAGAATCAATAATCAATTTTAGAAGCAGAGATTTTTTTGTTCCTCCACAAAGAATGAAGTCATCAAGATTGCAGCATTGACTGCAGAGTTAAAACATACAGAGAAGAAGCAAGAAAGCTATAATCACATATTGTTACAGAAAGGACCCTACATTTAAAAGCTGCTGCAATCAAAGAAGTCTCTACTTCCATCAAAGCGTAGCTCAACCATCGATAATTAAGGCAATTGTCTTTAACAATGAAATCACTAGATGAAAAATATGCAATCTTTATACCCACCCCCAACCCGTTCATCATAAGAAATCACACTCTGTGCAGATAGGTCATCTATTTTTTT
>JALNVT010000065.1 GCA_023231265.1 Sphaerochaetaceae bacterium | reverse complement strand
ACAGCTATCTATCATGATTGTTGATATTTGAAGATATTTTGTTTTTATCATAAATAAAGATATTTATTGCTTGATTTATATGTGTTTAAGAATTTTTTCGATTTTCCTTCAGTATTATTAACAAAACTTTGATTTTAACAGTCCTAATGCTACTTTAAAACGATTTATTATCAAAAAGCTTCAAACCTCAAGTTGTACTTCAACAATTATATATAAAGGCCTTTTTTTACGTCTATATAGATAAGGCTTAAATTCTCTTATTATTCTTAAATCATTTTCAAAATATCTGCATAAAAAAAATCATACAAATTCCTTTTTACAAGATTGTATGATTTTTTAAATAACCAGTTACTGCATTAACAAGATAAATAATTATTATTACTATTTATTAGAAGATAATGCATATCCCTTCATAAAAGAATTATAAAGAAGTGAAAACACCACTAAAGGAGGAATAATTGTTACTATAGCACCAGTCATCACAAGATTCCAAGATATTGAATCACCAGCGCTTTGAATTGCATTCAAACCAACTTGAATTACCTGAGCACTATCATGCTGTATTATTATTCTGGGCCATATGTATTGATCCCAAATATACACAAATTGTATTAATGTCAGAGCTCCAATAGTATTTATACTCATTGGAACTAAAATTTTTGTTACAAACTGAAATGAATTAACTCCATCAATTTTAGCTGCATCACATATGGATATGGGGATGGACAAAAACTGCTGTCTGAATAGAAAAACACCTGTAGCTGATGCTAAAAATGGTAATACTATTGCAGATTTAGTATCACCTATTCCAAAACCATATTTTGTAGGAGCCAATAACATTTCCATTGGATTGATGATCCAGAAGAAAAACTCTTTAAAATTTGAGGCAGGAGCATTGCTAACAACTTCAAACAATCCCAATATCAAAATTTCTATTGGAAACATCAATGTAATTATGATAAACCCAAATATTATTTTTTTGAATTTAAATTTATAAAATACCAATGCGTTAGTAGCGAATAAAGATAGAATGACCTTACCCAATGTTATCACAAATGCGTAAAAAAGAGAGTTCAACATGTAGGTATGCATATGATACTGATTCCATATCTTATTAATATTAGCTAAGAATGAGGAGCCAATTTTAAGTGATGGTGTTGTCACTTCTACCAAAGATTGCGTGCTTTTTATAATCGTGAAGACTAATGGAAAACATACAAATATTACTGCAATTATCAAAATCACGTGAATCCAAATATTGCCACTTTTCTTTTTTATCAATTGCCTATTAAACATCATAATTCACTCTCCTACCAAGTATTCCAAACTGAAACATTGCAATTATCATAACGATTATCATAAGTACAAATGTTTCAGCAGCAGCAAATCCCATATTCGAAGATCCCCCAAAGCCATCAAGAAATATTTTATACATCAATGTTGTAGTGAGTCCCACGTTATCCATAAAAGGAGGTTGCCCCATAGGTCCTCCCTTGGTCAGTACATCAATGATTGCAAAGGAATCAAAAAGGCTGTAAGTAATATTTGTAAACAAAAGGAAGAATGATGTTGGGCTCAATAATGGAAATAGTATATGTATAAACTTTGAGAATTTTGAGGCGCCATCCATTTCTGCAGCTTCAAGAGGATCTTTCGAAATATTTTGAAAAGCAGCTATATAAAAGACAATGTTGTAACCTAGATTTTTCCATACTGCTGCCATTACAGCTACAGAAAAAGCTAGATACGGATTTGTTAACCAACCAGGTTTTATATTAAAAACTGCGTTTAAAAATATATTTATTACACCAACTTCTGGGTTGAACATAAAAGAAAAAACTGTACCAGCCACAGCAGGAGATAGTGCAAAGGGCCATATAAGTAGCAATCTGTAATACTTGGCACCTTTTATTTTCTCATTTGTCAATACTGCCAAGAACATTGATATTCCTAACCCCAATACAACTACAAAGAAAGCAAACACCAATGTTTGAATACATGTTTGAATGAATCCTGGGGCAAGTGCACCAGTAAAAAGATTCTTAAAGTTTTCTATTCCAATATATTTTCTTGTGCCCAATATAAAATTACTTCTATAAAAAGCCAATATAAATGTTTTAATTGTTGGATAATATATAAATATTATCAAGACCAACGAGGTAGGCAATAAATAAAGATATGGTATTGTTTTGCTTTTAAATATTGCATTTTTGTTTTGATTCATTTGTTTTCCTTTGAAAAAGTATCTGGCAAATCACATTGTAATTTGCCAGATATCCTTAATAAGTATTTTATTTAAAAGTTTGAATTATATTCTTTGATTTTTGCATTGGTGAGTTTGATAGCTTCATCCATTGCAACATCAACACTCTGTCCATTGATTATTTTTACAAGAGCTTCTTCAATATATGTTCTGTGATCATATACTGTGCCACCTAATGCTCCAGCTGTTGCTTTGTTAGGAACTGTATCCAACAATTGCTTGAATGCTACTGTCTGTAAAGAATTTGTATCAAACCAACCTTCATTGTCTAAAAGCTCTACTGAAGATTTTCTTACAGGATAATATCCTGATAATTTATGCCAAGATACCATATTCTCTGTGTTGGTCATGTATAGAATAAAATCTCTTGCACCTTCCATCTCTTCTTGAGAATGACCTTTAGTTAGCCAAATTGATCCACCACCTATTACAGTACCATTTCTTTTTGAATTATCTGCAATTGGTAACATCCCTACATTGAGATTGAATTTACCTTCAGCTCCAGCACTTATCACATTAATATCTCCTGTAGATGTTATGTGATACATTGCTTTCTCGTTTGTAAAAATATTATCAGACCCACCCCAATCTTCTACCTTACCAGTCCATGCAAGAAGATTGTTATCAGATAAATCTTTGTAGAATTTTGCAACATTGAGACCTGCTTCTCCACCTAATAAAGCTTCTGTTGCTCTTGCGTCTCTACCGTTACCATTGTTATAAATATAGCCACCTTGTTCAGCAACAAGTTCTTCAAAGAACCATGCATGTATGGCATCTGTATATTTCGCATCAGTGACACCTGCAGCTTGAGCTTTTTCTAATGATGTAATTACATCTGAGAATGTTTTAGGAGTCCAATTTTTATCATATCCTGCTTTTACCAACATATCTGTATTTATATATAGAACAGGTGATGAACTGTTAAACGGAATAGAATTAACTTTATTATTGATTGTATAATAATTTAATACTGGTTCGATATAATCTGATGTATCAAAAGAACCAATGTCACTGATAGGCATAAATATTCCTGAATCATAAGCAGCTTGAGAACCAGCTTCTGCAACATGAACTAATGTTGGAGCAGAGCCTTGTCTGTAAGCTAATAGAGATGCTTGTAATGTATCACGATAACTTCCTTTATTTTCTTGTGTTACATGATATTCATCTTGCATGCTATTGAATTCTTCCACTCGGTCTTCTATCCATTGTCCTCGTGCATCTCCAAATATATGCCAAAAAGATATTTCAATAGGTGCGTTTTCTTGAATAACTGAACTACCAGATTCATTTGAACCTTGAGCAAATACTGCTGTTACTGATAATGATAGCATTAATAAAGCTATAACAAATTTTTTCATCATAAAATCTCCTGTTAATGAATTACCCAAAAGATAAGATAGAGATGTTAGTGAAAAATTAATCAACAGTTAGTAATATGTAAATCTTTTTTTACTCAAAATAATATCATGTCAATCTAGTCATGATGTAAAAGTAGGAAAATTTTATAATTCAATCCATTACCAATATTTATATGAGGTGAACTTTAATTATGTTTTTTGTAGCATTATTTATTGAAGAAACCTTATAACACCTGATAAAGTTTACTTTTTCAGAATTATAAAACTACAATATATTTGAGTGTTTTTGATAGTTTTCAAGTTCTATTGGAATACTCCATAAATAGATGCTCCACAATGTATGCACTTACCATTCTCAATATTTTTTTTACAATCTTTCAGAGCTACAAGAGATCCTTCATGACTACTGATAAACACCTTCTTACAATTCACGCAAACAGTTTGATCTTTTGCCAAAGTATTGCCTCTATAGATATATGGAATTTTAGATTTTTTTGCAATTTCAAACATTTCAGATAAGAATTTTTCACTTGTTGGTTTATTTTCGGACATTTTATAATTAGGGAAAAATCTTGTAAGATGCCAGACCTGAACGCCACAATCTTTAAGCAATTTTCCCATTTTTAAAATTATTTCTTCAGTGTGAATCCCTTGAATAATAAGAGTTGTGACTTCAACATGACAATTCTGCTTTATCATGTATTCTATTCCTTTTAATACTGGAGCAAGTTCTCCCTTACATATTGTTCTGTAATACTCAGCATTTCCTTTCAGGTCTATATTGAAAGCATCAATTAATGGTGCAAGAGCTTCTCTTGATTCTTTGCTAAAACTTCCATTAGTTACCATTATTGTTTTGATACCGTTCTGTTTTGCTATAGCAGAAGCCTCAAGTACGTAATCTTGCCATACAATTGGTTCACTATAGGTGAAACTTATTGATGGAGTTTTATATTTAATTGCTAAATCTACAAGTTTTTTGGGAGTTACATAAACAGAACTGTTTCCTTTCTCTCTTTGAGAGAGCTGCCAATTTTGACAGAAATCACATCTAAAATTACATCCAGCTTCTGCTACTGATAAAGTTTTGGTTCCCGGTAAAAAGTGATAAAGGGGCTTCTTTTCTATAGGATCTATAGCCATTGCTTCAATATATCCATATCCAATACTTACAATTTTATTATCTATCACTTTTCTATTTCTGCAAAATCCACTCTGTCCTTCTTCAATGTTACAATGCCTAAAACAGAAATTACATATCATGAAATGCCTCCGCTTTAAATGTCATAAATTGAGCATCAGATCTTTTATATGCATCTGGGTAAAGACCAGCTTTTCTACTCAATGCACTTAACATTTCATCTTTGCTCCAACCTGTTTCATCAGCAACTTGAGGTAAAAACACTGCTCGATTTGAACCTACAGTTAAAATTATCCCATCACGAGATAATTCAAATTCTGATATGTCCTTGATTCTTTTAGGAACTGTTAGAATTGAGATTTCAATTTCAAGTTTTGAAAATTCATCTTTTTGAAGTTTGGGAAATCTAGGATCTTCATATGCTGCTTGCAAAGCCAATGTTTGAATTTGTTTATACAATGGTTCAACACCAACAATATAGCCAATACATCCTCTTAGCTTTCCGTGAATACTCAATGTCACAAAAGCTCCTTGCTTTTCTATATATTTGGAAGCATCAATTTCTATGTAAGGTAAGTTCAAACTTTTTGCTATGGTATTTTTAGCCAAATCAAGCAATATTTTCTTTTCTTTATCATCCATAATCATATCCTCCATGCAATACTTATATACGATACAAAGCTTTCTACTTTATACTTTCCATTAAGTGAGTTTGAGTGTCCAATTATACGACCTTTCATATTCTTAATTTTAGCCATCTGACTTACCACCAGCATAGGAGCTATTCCACATATGGTTGATTTATCTTTCATACTCTTTTTATAAGCAATTTCACCATTACCTTCAGCAAACTGTTTAGCAATTGTCTTATCATGTTCAGTTATAAGCGATTCAACTTCTTTATTTATTGTTGGACCATATGGTATGTAATCAAAAGATTTACCATAGTGAGTGAAATCACTACTTGCAATTACAGCTGTTCTATCATCTATTACTGATAATATTTTTTTAGCATACATATTCGCTATATCCACATCTGTAAAGTGATTTACATGAGCACAACAAAGACTCAGATTTTTTCTTTGTGCAATGAAAGGAATTATCATTTCCACTGCATGTTCAGCTTTTGTAACCTCTTCATATCCTGTTTCAAAAATTGGTAAAGAAAAACCTGGAATATCATGAATGAGACATTCAAAACTATCTATGTTTCCACTCCCAATCTTATCATTTGGAAGTGAGAAATAATGTGATGGTGTTATCAAAAGGATTTTATTAATTGAAGAAGACAAAGTACTAAATAACTGTTTGATTAATTCTCCAGAATAATATAATCCTGCATGAGGAACCACACCAAATAAATCTTTATTATCACAAACTGGAGCAACTTCAATAAGTCTTTCCAGTTGATTCTTATCACTGGGATACCAAGTACCTGCAAATTTTTGTTGTCTTTTCATATCTCTATTATAACACTCTTTAACCGGGGCAGATAAAAAAATCTTTTGAATTATTTCTGCACTGTCAATTAATTTTTAACGCGGTTGATTTAAAGTATTTTAAGATGTGGTTTATAGAATGATTATTTAATTCTATTTAAAATAATAGTAGAGCCTACTCTACCAAACCATTAAGTTTGGCTCCTTTTACAGATTTAATTATATCTTAAAAAAATATTGATCAATTATGTTTTTAAGTTCAGCTTAAAGCTGGTGTGAGCAACACAAAAAATTTCTTTTTAACTATATACAATCACATCAAGTGACCCTTCTGACTTTGCTTATCCTGTAATCATAAATATATACTTGATTGATTTTTGTAATTATATCAATGGGATTATCTATTGGAGCACCTCCTTTTCTTGCGATATTAACACATGAGTTCAAATCTCTAATGACCTTTGCACCTGTCTTCTTGCATGTAAATTCTCGTATACTTGGGTCTTTGTGTTCTTTATTACCGCAAATACAACATCTGCTGGTTGTATTTTTTTCATCAACTAGAACAAAAATCTTACCTCTTTTTTTCATATCCCATTCTAATATTGATCTAAAACGTGCAATATGAGTTCTATCAACCATTATCTTCTTAAGATTCTCATATGGTAAATCGTCTCTACTTGGCACATAGTTTCCAATCAATACAGCATCAAAATTAGTTGCTATAACTTTCGATATTGAATGAAGAGCAGAAAAAGTCTGTTCTGCCCTTTTATTTGTTACTCGGTTCAGAGCTTTATAAAGTCGAGCTTTTCGATATGAATTTGTACAAGCTTTTATTTTATCAACTATTTCATCAATTGCTAGATTGAAATATGTTTCTGATTTGAGCTTTTCAAATCGATAGGTAATACCTCTATTATCTATTCCTGTAAAGAAGTTTTCATGATTTTGGTCGATAGCAATCCATCTTTTGACTTGTTTGGGCAAGATTGTTTTTGGTATTTCAACTTGATGACAGAATATTGCAAAATATCTGTAATGCTGTTTGTCAATTCGCATGTTTATAATATCATAGTGCCCAATTTTTTCTGTAAGAGTTGCTTTTATTGATCTCGTCTTCGATATTCTAAACGTTATAACTCTATTTTCTATGCTGAAGCCTCTATTTTTTTTGGAATAGAAAAGAGAATACCAATCACTTTCCCAATCCTTATGATTTATATTTATATCTCTAGTCCCATATGGTACCTTTTTGACAGAATCAAGAACTCGAAATCCAACGCTCCTTGAAAGCAAATAATAAACATCATCAAATTCGGGATTCTTAAGTTTAAAATTATCAACCTTATTCAAGAGTGTATAATAATCCTTTATTGTTCTTATATCCCCATTTTTTAAGAAATCATTTTTTAGACTATCAATAAGGCTATTGTTCAACTTACATAAAGTTTTAGATGTTCTATCTAGAGACAATCTATCCTCTTCTTTCAATTTTATTTCAATCTTTTGAACTTCATATGCCTTACTCATATCTTTTTTTCAACCTCCTTATATCAACTTCTACACAAAGCATCTGTTTTTGCATTAAAGTTCATATGAATTTGGTTTTATTATTATGCTATAAGTAAGGTATTTTAATTATTCATGTTCATTACTTTACATCGAGAGAGAGATCTCCAAATTTTATCCAACCTTTTTTTCTCATAAATTCACTTATGAAAAAAGATATTATTGCTGGTAAAATAAAATGAAGAAGAATCACAGGTAACAGTGCACTTTTCCCCATTGTAGCTATTGTATTGAACTGTCCAACGAGTCCGCTGCTTCCCATACCAGCACCAGCTGCATTGTTTTTCATTTTAAAAAGCATTGTTGATAGAGGTCCTATGATTGCAGCTGTTAAAGTTGGTGGAATCCAAACTTTCCAATTTCTAACAATATTTGGAATTTGAATCATACTTGTTCCAAGTCCCTGACTAATCAATCCTGAAACTCCATTTTCTCTATAGGATGCACAAGCAAAGCCAACCATCTGTGCACAGCAACCAACAGTTGCAGCACCGGCAGCCAATCCAGAAAGATTTAAGCTTATGCATATTGCTGCTGATGAAATAGGCAAGGTTAAAACGATACCAACAACTACTGCTACAAGTATTCCCATAGGAAGAGGATAAAGTGTTGTTAAGTGGTTTATAAACGTTCCAAGACCTCGCATCATAGCGGAGATTGATGGAGCAAGAAATGTTCCAACAAAGCCTCCAACAAGAATTGTAACCAAAGGTACAACAATGATGTCAACTTTAGTTCTTCCAGCAACAAGCTTGGCAGCTTCAGCTGCTGCAAGAGATGCACAAAGAGCACCAACTGGTTCGCCTATTGAACATTTTATAAGAGCGCCACTTGGATCAAGTACAAAAGTTCCTGCACCTATTGCACCGGCAACTGCAGAACAAAAGATTCCAAGAGGACTTGCACCAACACTCAGAGCAACACCAACACCTATGGCAGGTCCAGTTAAATATTCTGCTATCTGTCCAAATTGTATCAATAATGTAATAGAAGAATAGGTTCCAATTTGTTTTATGATAAGCCCGATAATTAGAGATGCAAACAATCCCTGAGCCATGCCGTTGAGGACTTTGACTAAATAGTCACCGACCCCATTATTTTGGCTGGCTTTTCTAATATTTTCCATAGAAAACCTCGTAAAATAAATGTAATATATTTGGTTCGGATGACTGAAACATAACAGACGATTATGACGTCTGTTAAGGCCTCCATGACATTTAAAAGAGTATATAAATTTTAATATTAATACAAGTTGTTTAATAAAAACTATTTATTAAATGAAGAGGACCCCACTTCAAGGACAAAATTAAATATATAGGAATTGCATTACAAAAGCAATTGGGAAAATATTTTTATTCAAATACTAAATTCGTGCAATTATATGAATTAACAGTAATTAATTTTTACAAAATAATAATTAGTTATTTAGAAAATCAAAAAGCTCCTACTCCAAAAATAGAATCTACTGAAGAAAAAATTCCACAAACTACTGCTCAATAGTGATAAAAAAGATGGCAAATACATTTTGTACCTACCATCTTTTTACTCTTAAGTAAATCTATTTTACTCTTACACTTCTTGTTGCTGCATTATGTGCATCAAAGAAAGATTGAGTTATATCTTTACCTTGTAAGTATTCAATTAAAGCTTGTTCAGCTGTGTATCCAAATAATTTTTCAATTGGTAAATCAGCTAGCATTGTGTATTCATCACCACCTGTCATTACATATTCAGATCCTGCAAAACGTAGTTGTCTTGTTGTATTGGTTAGATCTAGAGGAGAGCTCTCACCATCAAGAGTTACACTCACAACACGACTTCCAATAGGTTTGGTTGCATCATATTTAAATGAGAAACCAGCTACTTGTGGGAATCTACCATTTGCACTGTTGTCATAGTCAATTGTTCCATCATCTTTCAACATTATCTTGCTTACACCATTCTCTAATACTTCTTTAAGAAGTGCTGGAGTCAATAGTTTTGTCTCAAGAGCGTTGAAGAATGGAAGAGTTGTGATAATTTCTTTATAAGTAACATCACCCATTGGGATGTCAGCTCTTATATCACCACCATTTGCTATTGAAATATCAGCATCTAATGCTATTCTATATGCTTCTGCTACTAAGTAACCAATGTTCATAGGTTGAGTTCTAACACCAGGAGCACGAGCTGCACTTAAATCAAGTCCAACCTTACCAACTGTTTCATCCAAAGTCACATCAAAGTCTGCTGCTAATTCATCAAATTCGTGTTGAACAGCTGCTCTTTTAGATGTAGCTTTATCACTCAATTTCATTGCATCAATTGTATCTACATCAAGAAGCTCACCAGCTAATGAAACTACTTTATCACCTTTCAATGTGATTGTTGTTTTACCTAGATATTTATCATAGCTCTTTGATTGCATCAATAAAGTATCACCGATCATTTCATCAACTGCTGTGTGACTGTGTCCATCAATGAATAGATCAATACCATCAACAGCTTTAATCAATTCAATTGATGTTGTTCCTGCACCAGATTCTGCAACACCTAGGTGACCAATACAGATTATAACATCACAACCTTGTGCTTTTAATTCTGTTACTTTCTTTTTAGCAATATCAATTATATGACTGAATGTATAACCTTTAACATGAGAAGGCATTGCTGTTGCAGGTGTATCTTCTGTTGTCAATGCAAACATACCTACTCTCACACCATCAAAGCTTTTGATTAAAGTTTTATCAAAAGGATAAGCACCTGATGCATCTTTAATATTTGCTGATGCTATAGGGAAATCAGCTGCATTTACAATAGCTTCTAACTCAGGTTGTCCATAATCAAATTCATGATTACCTATTGCCATGAAGTCATAACCTGTTGCATTCATCATATCAACAACATTCAATCCATCAGATAAAATAGCAAAAGGTGTTCCATGTGTTGCATCTCCTGCATCAATCAACAATGCATTTTCTGTATTAGCTTTAACTCCAGCTATTTTAGAAAGTCCCATTGCTCCATCATAAGGTCCTGAAATACTTGGGTCCATACGACCATGCATATCATTTGTAGAATAAACGGTGATGGTTGTTTGTTTATCATCAAGATTTACAATTTGTCCTTCTCTAACACCTTGAGCAAATACTGCTGTACTGATTGTTAAAGCAGCCAATAATACTGTTAACAGTTTTTTCATAAAAAACCTCCCAATTCTTTATATAAGAATAATGCTAGAGAGTGTTTCTCATTGCATCATTCAATGTATATTATTACACACCTTTCAAAGTGTAGCAATTAATAATTGAATATTTTAAAGGTAATAATAAGTTTAATCACTTGAATTATTAAATGCACCCCCCTCTACTTTTTTTATAGGTTAATTAGTTGGATTCTGTTAGACCACTATTCAAAATATTCCTTAAAAGGAGTAATCTTTTTATTGAAGAGGTAAATATGTTTGTGGGAAGAGATAATGAACTTAAGTTACTTGAATCTTATTATAAATT